>NZ_JBHTLQ010000027.1:0-56509 GCF_042679085.1 Phenylobacterium conjunctum
GCCGCGGGTGGCGCCCAATGCGCCGCCGGCCACGCCTGAGATCCAGCGCGCCGCCCGCCAGGCGCCGCGCCCCGGCTCGGCCAACCTCGACCGCCGTCCGGATGACGATGACGATACGCGCCGCAAGTCGGCCAATGCGCCGCCGAACAAGGCGATCAGCCGCGTCAAGGGCGCGGCTCAGCGCCGCGAAGGCCGCCTGACCATCCAAGCCGTCGCCGGTGACGATGAGGGCGCCGTCGAACGGATGCGTTCGCTGGCCTCGGTTCGCCGGGCCCGGGAGCGCGAGCGCGAAAAGCGCAAGGGCGGGGCCCAGGAGCAGGCCCGCACCGCGCGCGAAGTGGTCATCCCCGACGTCATCACCGTGGGCGAGCTCGCCAACCGGATGGCGACCCGCGGCGTTGAGATCATCAAGTTCCTGATGCGTCAGGGCGTGATGCTGAAGATCAACGACGTGATCGACAACGACACCGCCGAGCTGGTGGCCACCGAATTCGGCCACACCGTGAAGCGCGTGTCGGAAGCCGACGTCGAAGAAGGCTTCATCGGCGCCGAGGACCAGGACGATCACCTGGAGCCGCGTCCGCCGGTGGTGGCCGTCATGGGTCACGTCGACCACGGCAAGACCAGCCTGCTGGACGCCCTGCGCGCCACCGACGTGGCCGCCGGCGAACATGGCGGGATCACCCAGCACATCGGCGCCTACCAGGTTCGCCTGGAAAGCGGCGAGCGCGTCACCTTCCTGGACACCCCCGGCCACGCCGCCTTCTCGGCCATGCGCGCCCGCGGCGCCAATGTGACCGACATCGTGGTGCTGGTGGTGGCCGCCGATGACGGCGTCATGCCGCAGACGGTGGAAGCCATCCAGCACGCCCGGGCCGCCGGTGCGCCGCTGATCGTGGCGATCAACAAGATCGACAAGCCCGGCGCCGACCCGACCCGCGTGATCAACGAGCTGCTGCAGCACGAGATCGTGGTGGAAAGCCTGGGCGGCGACACCCAGGCCATCCAGGTCTCGGCGACCGAAAAGATGGGTCTCGACGACCTCATCGAAGGCATCCTGCTGCAGGCCCAGGTCATGGACCTGCGGGCCAACCCCGACCGCACCGCCGACGGCGTGGTGATCGAGGCCAAGCTGGATCGCGGCCGCGGCGCCGTCTCCACCGTGCTGGTCAAGCGCGGCACCCTGAAGCGGGGCGACATCGTCGTCGCCGGCTCCAGCTTTGGTCGCGTCCGCGCCCTGCTGAACGAGCGCGACGAGCAGCTGACCGAAGCCGGTCCCTCCACCCCGGTGGAGATCCTGGGCCTCGACGGCACCCCGGCCCCTGGCGAAGCCTTCGCCGTGGTCGAGAACGAGGCCCGCGCCCGTGAGCTGACCGAGTACCGCACGCGTCTGAAGCGCGAAAAGGCGGGCGCTCCCCTGGCTGGCGGCGTGACCATGGCCGACTTCATGGCCAAGCTGCAGGACAAGAAGATCTCGGAGCTGCCGGTCATCATCAAGGCCGACGTCCAGGGTTCCGCCGAAGCCATCGTGGGCTCGCTGGACAAGCTGGGCACCGACGAGGTTCGCGCCCGGATCATCCTGTCCGGCGCCGGCGCCATCAGCGAAAGCGACGTGATGCTGGCCAAGGGCGCCAACTCGCCCATCATCGGCTTCAATGTCCGCGCCTCGTCCCAGGCGCGCCAGCTGGCCGAACGTGAAGGCGTCGAGATCCGCTACTATTCGGTGATCTACGACCTGATCGACGACATCAAGGGCGTGCTCTCTGGGATGCTCGCGCCGGAACAGCGCGAAACCTTCCTGGGCAATGCGCGCGTCCTGCAGGTGTTCGACATCACCAAGGTCGGCAAGGTCGCCGGCTGCCGGGTCACCGAAGGCGTGGTCAAGCGTGGCGCCCGCGTCCGGATCATCCGCGAGAACATCGTGGTTCTGGAACTGGGCACCCTGCAGACCCTCAAGCGGTTCAAGGACGACGTCGCCGAAGTGGGCTCCGGCCTGGAATGCGGCATGTTCTTCCAGGGCTTCCAGGACATCAAAGAGGGCGACACCATCGAGTGCTTCAACCTCGAAGAGGTCAAGCGCAGCCTCTAAGGCCCGCAGGCCCGCACAGCACCCAAGGCCCTTCCCTCGCGGGGAGGGCCTTTTGCTTTGCGCCCGTCCTCCGCCGAGTGGCGGAGCGCTCGTCCAGTTCCTAGATTGGGCCCATGCGCCAGCTTCTCCTTCCGCTTCTGATCGCCACGGCCGGGCTGTCCGCCTGCGCCGCCATGCCCGTCGGCAATCCCAAGGTCCCTGAGCCCGCCCAGAGGGTGGAGCTCGACCGCTATCTGGGGACCTGGCGGGAGTTCGCCCGCTATGAGAACCGGTTCGAGCGGGACTGCGTCAATGTCACCGCCACCTATGGCCAGCGGCCGGACGGCAAGCTCTCGGTGCTGAACGCCTGCGAGCGGGGCGGCAAGTCCACGGTGGCCAAGGGCGTGGCCCGGCTGACCGGCGACGACAAGGGCGCCAAGCTGGAGGTGTCGTTCTTTGGCCCCTTTTATGCGGATTATTGGGTGCTCGACCGGGCGCCTGACTACAGTTGGTCCATCGTGGGCGAGCCCAGCGGGCGCTATCTCTGGATCCTGACCCGCCAGGCTCGGCCCGACGCCCAGACCCGCGAGGATCTGGTCGCCCGGGTGAAGGCCCTGGGCTACGATACGAGCCTGCTGCACTTCACCGCCCAGCCCTAGAGCGCCACCCCGATGCGACCCGCCGCCCTCCTGCGTCTGACCCTTGTCCTCGCTGCGGCGTTCAGCCTCAGCGCCTGCGCCACCGCCCAGCGGCTGAGCGCGGCCAATGACGTCCATGCCCTGCTGGTCTCGATCCGCGACAATGACAGCGCGGCGTTCGAGGCCCACGTGGACCGCAAGGCGCTGAAGCGGGAGATCGAGGCGCGGCTGGTGGACCGGACCCGAACGGCCCAGGGCGGCGACGGCTGGAAGGCGCTGGGCGTCATCCTCGCCCCAGCCCTGGCCGACATCGCCGGCGACAGCCTGGTCCAGCCCAAGGTGTTCCGCAGCGTGGCGGAATACTATGGCTACAAGCCCTCCACCCCGATCCCTGGCGCGGTCGCCATCGCGGGCTCCTTGAAGGCGATGCCGGACGGTCGGGTCTGCGCGACGCGCAAGAGGGACGGGCCCTGCATGCTGGTGTTCACCCAGACCGACGGGACCTGGAAGCTGTCGGGCTTCGAGGGCGACATTTCCATGCTGCGCGTGAAGCTCTGATCGGCTTAGTCTCCCCACAAAGCTTGGGGGGACGAGATGAGCTACGAAGCCGCGCTGTCGGAGTACGACAAATCCGAGTTCACCGACGGGCCCTATACCCGCCCGGTGTGGCGCCGGGGCTCGGGCCCCGCGGTCATCATCATCCATGAGATCCCCGGCCTGCACCCGCAGGTGATCCAGTTCGCCGACCGTGTGGCGGCTCAGGGTATGACCGTCTTCCTGCCCAGCCTGTTCGGCCAGCCTGGCCGGCCGGTCACCACCGGCTACGCCCTCGGCTCGATGTTCGGGGCGATCTGCATCCGCCGTGAGTTCAATGTCTGGAAGGCCGGCAAGTCCTCGCCCATTGTCGAGTGGCTGCGGGCGCTCGCCCGCAAGGCCCACGCCGAGTGCGGCGGCAAGGGCGTGGGCGCGGTGGGCATGTGCTTCACCGGCGGCTTCGCCCTGGCCATGATGACCGAGCCGTCGGTGGTGGCGCCGGTTCTGTCCCAGCCCTCCATGCCCATGGCGGCGGGCTCGAAGATCCGCGCCGCCGGCATCGACGCCAGCCCGGCGGAAGTGTCCTGCGCCAAGCAGCGGTTCAAGGACGAAGGGCTGTCGATGATCGGCCTGCGCTTCAAGTCCGACGCCCTGGTGCCCGACGCCCGGTTCGAGACCCTGAAGCGGGAGTTTGGCGACAAGTTCGAGGCCATCGAGCTGGAGGACGAGGACGCCGCGCGCTCGGAGCGGCCGCCCCATTCGGTGCTGACCGTTCACCTGGCCGAGGACGGACCCAGCAAGGCCGCCGAGCAGCGGGTGATCGCGTTCTTCAAAGAGCGGACCGGCGCCTGACGGTGGACAATCGGATGGCTCCTCTCTAGAAGCCGCCGCTTCCCTGAGGGCGCGTCCGATCCGCGCCCCAGGCTCAGAGAGGCAAGCTTCCCATGAAACGCCAGTCCCATGGCCGCGGCGCCCCGTCCGGGCCCAGCCAGCGCCAGCTTCGCGCGGGCGAACTGATCCGTCACGCCCTGGTCGAGATCCTCCTGGAGGAGGACCTGAACGACCCGGACCTCGACGGGGTGTCGGTGACCCTGACCCAGGTCAAGATGAGTCCGGACCTGAAGCACGCCACCTGCTTCATCGAGCCCCTGGGCGGCGGCGATCCGCGCCCGGTGATCAAGGCCCTGGCGCGCCACGCCAAGTTCCTGCGCGGGCGGTTGGGGCGGATGATCGACATGAAGTTCACCCCGGACCTGCGCTTCCTTCATGACGACAGCTTCGATGAAGCCAGCCGCATGAACGCCCTGTTCAACGATCCGCGCGTCCGCCAGGACCTGGAGCGAGACGAAGACGATCAGGACGGCGAGGACTGATGGGCCGCCGCAAGAAGGGCGAGGCCGTCTCCGGCTGGATCTGCCTCGACAAGCCCTATGATCTGACCTCGACCCACGCGGTCAGCCGTGTGCGCCGGACCTTCAACGCCCAGAAGGCGGGTCATGCCGGCACCCTTGACCCCCTGGCCACCGGCATCCTGCCGATCGCCCTGGGCGAAGGCACCAAGACGGTTCCGTTCCTGGTCGACGCCGACAAGTCGTACCGCTTCACGATCGCCTGGGGCCGGACGACCGCGACCTATGACCGAGAGGGCGAGACCATCGCCCAGTCCGACGTGCGACCCACGCCGGCCGAGGTGGATGCGGTGCTGGATGAGTTTGTCGGCGAGATCCAGCAGGTCCCGCCGGCCTATTCCGCCATCAAGGTGGACGGCGAGCGCGCCTATGACCTGGCCCGGGCCGGCGAGACGGTGGAGCTGAAGGCCCGGCCGGTGATGATCCATGGCCTGCGGGTGCTGGGCGCCCCGGACGCCGACCATGTCGAGCTGGAGATGGACTGCGGCAAGGGCACCTATGTCCGGGCCCTGGTCCGCGACATCGCGGACCGCCTGGGCGCCTGCGGACATGTCAGCGCGCTGCGCCGGACCCGCGTCGGGCCGTTTTCCGAGGACCGGGCGATAACGCTGGAATTGCTAGAGGATTTCGGGCATAAGGCCCGCTGCTTGGAGCTATTGCTTCCGGTCGAGACCGCCCTGGACGACATCCCGGAGTTGGCCGTGACCGCCGAAGACGCTTTCAGGCTCAAGCAGGGACGATCAATCGTTCTCGTTCCCCGACAGGTGGAAACCTTGAAAGCCGAGCTTCTGCCCGGCTCTCGCACCGTTTCAGCCATGTCGGACGGGAATCTGGTTGCGCTCTGCGAGATGCGCATGGGCCGGCTCGAGCCCACGCGGGTCTTTCATCTGGACAAGAGCGGAGACTGACCGATGTCGATCACGACCGACCGTAAGGCCGAACTCATCAAGACCCATGGCCGCTCTGAGGGCGACACGGGTAGCGCCGAAGTGCAGGTGGCGATCCTCTCTGAGCGGATTGCGAACCTGACCGACCACTTCAAGACGCACAAGAAGGACAACCACTCGCGCCGGGGCCTGCTCAAGCTCGTCTCCCAGCGCCGTTCGCTGCTCGATCACCTGAAGACGTCCGACGCCGGCCGTTATCAGGCCCTGATCGAAAAGCTCGGTCTGCGCCGCTAACACCGCGAGCCCCCGGGAAACCGGGGGCTTTGCGTATAGGCCTGGATCTTAGACGCCGCTTTCCCGCGACAGGCCGGGCGGGCGGCGAACCGGACACCGCCATATGCGGCTGTCCGGCCCCGTACGCCGAGGGTTCGCCGAAATCCTCGTCGCCTGTCTGAATGGAGAGGATTTCGGAAGACCGACGCCCTGTCCGCCCCCGCCCGGGAATACGCCCGCGGGATGAGAGAGAAGAGAAAATGTTCGACATCAAACGCAAGACGATCGAGTGGGGCGGCAAGACGCTGACCCTCGAAACCGGCCGCATGGCCCGCCAGGCCGACGGCTCGGTGCTCGCCACCTATGGCGAGACCATGGTGCTGGCCACCGCCGTGTTCGCCAAGTCGCCGAAGCCCGGCCAGGACTTCTTCCCCCTGACGGTGAACTATCAGGAGAAGTACTACGCCGCCGGCAAGATCCCCGGCTCCTTCCCGCGCCGCGAAGCCGCGCCGTCGCAGAAGGAAACCCTCACCTCGCGCCTGATCGACCGTCCGATCCGTCCGCTGTTCGCCGACGGCTTCAAGAACGAAGTCCAGGTGGTCACGACCGTTCTGGCCCACGACCTGGAAAATGACCCGGACATCGTGGCCATGGTCGCCGCCTCGGCCGCCCTGGTGCTGTCCGGCGCGCCCTTCATGGGCCCGATCGGCGGCGCGCGCGTCGGCTACATCAACGGCGAATACGTCCTCAACCCGACCCTCGACGAGCAGAAAGAGTCCGCCATGGACCTGGTCGTCGCCGGCACCCATGACGCGGTCATGATGGTGGAGTCGGAGATCCAGGAACTGTCCGAAGAGGTCGTCCTGGGCGGCGTCACCTTCGCGCACAAGTCCATGCAGCCGGTGATCGACGCGATCATTGAACTGGCCGAACACGCCGCCAAGGAGCCCTTCGAATTCGCCGCCGAGGACACCTCGGCCCTCAAGGCGAAGGTCAAGGAACTGATCGGCGCCGACCTGGCCAAGGCCTACAAGATCGTCGCCAAGGGCGAGCGTCACGACGCCGTCGGCGCCGCCAAGGCCAAGGCGATGGCCGCCTTCGCCAAGTCCGAGGCCAATCCGGACGGCTATGACGCCGCCAAGCTCGGTGGCGTGTTCAAGGAACTGGAAGCCGACGTCGTCCGTCGCAACATCCTGGACACCGGCATCCGCATCGACGGCCGCACCGTTGACAAGGTTCGCCAGATCGTCTCGGAAGTGGGCGTGCTGACCCGGGCTCACGGCTCGGCCCTGTTCACCCGCGGCGAAACCCAGGCCCTGGTGGTCGCCACCCTGGGCACCGGCGACGACGAGCAGCTGATCGACGCTCTCGAAGGCAAGTACTACGAGAAGTTCCTGCTGCACTATAACTTCCCGCCCTTCAGCGTCGGCGAGACCGGCCGCATGGGCGCCCCTGGCCGTCGTGAAGTCGGCCACGGCAAGCTCGCCTGGCGCGCTATCCGCCCGATGCTGCCGAACTACGAAGACTTCCCCTACACCATCCGTCTGGTCTCCGAGATCCTGGAGTCCAACGGCTCCTCGTCCATGGCCTCGGTCTGCGGCTCGTCGCTGGCCCTGATGGACGCGGGCGTGCCCCTGAAGAAGCCGGTCTCCGGCATCGCCATGGGCCTGATCCTCGAGGACGACGGCTTCGCGGTTCTGTCGGACATCCTGGGTGACGAAGATCACCTGGGCGACATGGACTTCAAGGTCGCCGGCACCGCCGACGGCATCACCTCGCTGCAGATGGACATCAAGATCGCCGGCATCACCGAAGCGATCATGAAGCAGGCGCTGGAGCAGGCTAAGGCCGGCCGTCAGCACATCCTAGGCGAGATGAACAAGGCGATGGAAGCGCCGCGCACCAACCTGGGTGAGCACGCGCCGAAGATCGAGACCATCAAGATCCCGGTCGACAAGATCCGCGAAGTGATCGGTTCGGGCGGCAAGGTGATCCGCGAGATTGTCGCCGAGACCGGCGCCAAGATCGACATCGGCGAAGACGGCACGATCAAGATCGCGGCCGCCGAGCAGTCGAAGATCGACGCCGCCAAGGACTGGATCAAGTCCATCGCGACCGAGCCGGAAGTCGGCCAGATCTACACCGGCAAGGTGGTCAAGATCGTCGACTTCGGCGCCTTCGTGAACTTCTTCGGCGCCAAGGACGGCCTGGTTCACGTGAGCCAGATCTCCAACGAGCGCGTCGCGAAGGTCTCGGACGTCCTGCAGGAAGGCCAGCAGGTCAAGGTGAAGCTCCTGGGCTTCGACGACCGCGGCAAGACCCGCCTGTCCATGAAGATCGTGGACCAGGAGACGGGCGAGGACCTGTCCAAGAAGGACGGCGCCGAGGAGAAGGAAGAAGCCTAAGCTTCGACCTGACTTCGGTCTGAACGACAGGGGGCGGCCGCCAGTGTGCGGCCGCCCTTTTCGTATTCCGGCCCGCCCCAAAGCCGCCACAGCCTGGGCGGACAGATCGGGCATGGGAAGGGAGACCCGTCATGGCGGAGCCGACGGACGATGTGCGGGGCCTGTTGAAGGCTGAGCTGGCGCGGCGCGGGATCGACTATGCCGAACTGGCGCGACTGCTCGACCTGCATGGGCTGACCTACACCGAGGCCGAGGTCACCGAGCAGATCGAGCGTGCGCCCCTGACCGGCCCCTTTGTCACCCAGTGTTTTGAGGCCATGGGCGCCCCTGTGGTGCATCTGGACTTCTGAAGGGGGCCGGGTGCTGGCGCGCCGCGTCTCACGCCCCCTGACCGTCATGGCCGGGCTTGTCCCGGCCACCCATACGCGCCTGATCCGCCCAATGGCGGCGCGGTGGTCCGACGTGTGTCTTGACGGTCAAAACGGAGGTCATGGGTGGCCGGGACAAGCCCGGCCATGACGGTCGTAACAGGGGTCGCTCCAGTCTGCTGACAGGACGTGGGGTCCAGGCGCCCCTATGGTCAACGCGACACTCAAGGAGCCGATCCATGACCCAACCCGCCCTGCCGCTGGACGGCGGCTGCCGTTGCGGCCGCGTGCGCTTCCGCCTGAACGCCGCGCCGATGCTGACCATGGTCTGCCACTGCAAGGGCTGTCAGCGGATGACCGGGAGCGCCTATTCGCTTAGCGCCCTGGCGACGTCAGAGGCGTTTGAGGTCACCGCCGGGGAGCCGGTCCTGGGCGGCATGAAGGCCTCGCCCAAGCACCACCACTGCCCTGACTGCATGAGCTGGGTGTTCACCCGTATGGACGACGCCTCGCACCTGGTGAATGTGCGCGCCACCCTGTTCGACGATACGGACTGGTTCCGCCCCTATATGGCGACCTGCGTGGCCGAGAAGCTGGCCTGGGTCGAGGTCCCGGTGGCCCGCAGCTTCGACGGCTTCCCGGGGATGGAGGACTATCCGGCCCTGCTACAGGGCTATGCGACGGCTCAGAAGGCCCCGTAGCCCCGGGCCATGGCGGCGGCGAAGCCGGGCAGCAGCAGGAACAGCACGGCCTCCAGGTGCAGGAACATGCGCACGCGGGAGATCTCGGCGTCGGCGGGGATCGCCTCGGTCCGACGGGTCTTGATGAAGAAGATGGTCGGCGGCGCGGACAACAGGCCGATCAGCAGGAAGACCCCGATCTTGGCCCAGAAGAAGGCGTTGTGGCTGTAATAGGCCCAGCCCTTGGCGGAGAAGTAGGCCCGGATCAGTCCGACCGCCAGGATCAGGGCCGCCAGGATGCCGTACCAGAGGTCCACCGCCGCCACCTGGGTGATGGCCGTCTGGCCCATCCCCTTCTTCACCGTGGCCAGTTCGACGACCAGCACCCCGAACAGGGCGAAGATCAGCACGTGGTGCGCGATGGCGAGCGTCAGGTCGAGCATGGTGGGTCCCTCTTGAGGGCCATGAGGCCTGAAGCTTGGGCAGGAGTCAAAACTCCCACCGCTCATCCCGGCGAAGGCCGGGATCCAGGTGACGGGCGGGGTGAGGTCAGGGTTGGCTCGGATGGCGTGCGCCTGGAGGCGTTGAGCCATACGATCTGGTTCCCGGCGTTCGGCGGGATGAGCGGCGAGCCGGCCCTCCGCTTGCGCTTCGGGCGTTCCTCGCGCCGAACGACAAATCGTTGTCGTTCGGATCCGGCTCGCAAGCGCGAGCCGGCGCTCGTCACCCGCGCAGCTTCCGCAGCAGGACGTCCAGATCGTGGGCCAAGGCGGCGTCTTCGGCCTTGAGGGCCTCGATGCGGCGGACGGCGTGCAGGACCGTGGTGTGGTCGCGGCCGCCGAAGCGCCGGCCGATGTCCGGCAGGGAGCGGGTGGTGATCTGCTTGGCCAGCCACATGGCGGCCTGACGCGGACGGGCCACGGCGCGGGCGCGGCGCTCTGAAATCAGGTCGGCCTGCTTGAGCTGGTAGTGCTCGGCCACGGCCTTCTGGATCTGGTCGACGGTCACCCGGCGGTCATTACAGGCGAGGTGAGGCCGCAGGATGGCCTGGGCCTCGTCCAGGGTCAGGCGGGCGATGTCGCCGCCCACACGGGCCACCAGGGTGTTCAGGGCGCCTTCCAGCTCGCGCACGCTGTCGGTGAAGCGGTCGGCCAGGAACTGCAGGACTTCGGGCCGGGCCGAGGGCATGAACTTGCCCTGCTGGGCCAGGGTGGCCAGCTTGCGCTCCAGGATGCCCAGACGAAGGGTGCGGTCGGCTGGCTCGATGCCGCAGACAAGGCCCGCCTGCAGGTGGCTGCGCAGGCGCGGCTCCATCTCCGACAGTTCGGCCGGCGAGCGGTCGGCGGTCATCACCACCCGGCGGCCATCCTCGACCAAGGCGATGAGGGTGTGGAACAGCTCTTCCTGGGTCGTGGTCTTGCCGGCCACGAACTGGACGTCGTCGATCAGCAGCAGGTCGGCGTTGCGCAGCTCTTCCTTGAAGGCGGCGGTCTGGCGGTCCTGCAGGGCCTTCACGAAGGTCGAGGTGAAGCGCTCGGCGGTCAGATAGACCACCCGCTTGCCCGGCGCCGTCCGCATGGCTTCCCAGGCCAGGGCGTTCAGCAGGTGGGTCTTCCCGAACCCGTAGGGCCCGTGGAAGAGCACCGGGTTGAAGTGGCCGTCGGCCCATGAGGCGACGCGGCGGGCCACGGCGAAGGCGAACTCATTGGCCGGGCCGGGGACGAAGGTGTCGAAGGAGAAGCGCTCCTGCAGGCCCTGCTGGCGGGCGCGGGCGGGCTCGGCGGCGGCCAGGTCGACCTCGATCTCCACCACCGTGGGCTCGGAAGGCGCCGTGGTGGAAGACACCACGGAGAGGGCGGCCGGGGCGATCGCCGCGGGCGCGGCCATGGACACGGGCGCGGCCGGGGCCTGAGCGTCGAACTCCATGCGCGACTTCAGGTCGAGCCGGCGGCCCATGGGGTCATTCTGCGCCCACAGCTCGCCGATGCGGCGCCAGGCATGACGGCGGATCCAATCGCGAGCGACACCCGTGGCGGCGACCAGGCACACCTCGGCCCCGGTCTCGCGCAGGGCGGCCTGGCCCAGCCAGGAGCCAAAGGTCGCCTCGCCGAGTTCGCGTTTCAGGGCCTGACAGGTCTTGGCCCACACAGCTCCAGCCGGCGCCGCCGTCATGGTTTCCGCGATACCCCCGCTCGACATCTTAGATGCACCCCTGTCATCAGCCGGGCTGACCAAGCCCCCACGACCCAGTCAGCCAAAAATTAGGAAAAACAATCCTCTAGCCGCGGAAGGAGGTAGAGTCCCGCCACCGGTTTTTTCATCCGAGTTCGAATGGAAGATCGTCTTTAGAGGTTGAACACTAGCCAGGGGCGAGGGGGGGTCAACGGAGATTCTTCGCCCATTTTGCGGATATTTTCGTTGACTCAACCTAAGCCCTCGCGCGGCAAGGGAATCTGGTTTTTGACCCTCCGTTAACTGAGCGGATTCGTCGCAGCCGCCCACCAGAATGGGTTCCGGGCAAAGCAAAACCCGCAGACCTGGAGGCCTGCGGGTTTGGATAAATCTTGATACAGATCAAGGACTTAGGGCGCGCCTAGACGGCGGCGCCCAAAAGTCAGGCGGTGGCCAGCTTCTTCAGCTGAGCGGCCAGACGCGACACCTTGCGAGAGCCGGTGTTCTTGTGGACGACGCCCTTGGAGACGGCCCGCATCAGCTCGGACTGAGCCTCGACGAAGGCGGTCTTGGCGACGGCGACATCACCCTTGGCGATCGCTTCCTCGAACTTCCGCAGATAGGTGCGGACGCGCGAGCGGCGCGACTTGTTGACTTCCGTGCGGCGGGCGATCTTGCGAACCGCCTTCTTGGCGCCGGGGTTGTTGGCCATGCTCTAGCTCTCAAACGGACGCGCCAGGCTGTGAAGCCCGGCGGCAAAATGGAGGCGCGGATATACGGGATGGACCCGGCTGGGTCAATGCGCCTTCCGGCCTATTGTGAAATCCCTATTCGGCGATGGCCGTGAAGGATCTCCAGGCGGGGTGGGCGGCGACCAGATCGGCCATCTGCTGATAGCCGCCGGGGCCGGGGTGCGCGCCGTCCCAGGCGGCGGCCTCGGCCTGCCAAAGGCCACTGGCGGCCAGGGGACGGAAGACATCGATGAGGGGGACGCGCAGGCGGGCGCACAGGGCCGTCAGGCTGTCGCTGAGCGCCTCCACGCGGGCGCAGAGGCCCGCGTCCACCACCGGCGGCGGGCCGACCATCAGGACCGGGCAGAGGGCTTGCGCGCCCGTCAGCATCTCTCGAGCCAGCTTCAGGGTCTCGACGGCGGCCACACGGGGCCGACCGTCCTCGAGGTTGCAGTCATTGACCCCGAAGGAAAAGACGATCCGCATAGGCTCGATCTCGACGAACCGGGGCTCGGCCTCGGCCCGCCAGCGCCTGGCGATGTCGGCGGAGGTCTCCCGTCGGACGCCTAAATTATAGAGGGTCACCTCCCGGCGCCCCGCAAGCGCCCGGCCGATCCAGCCTAGATGGTCCGGATCGCCGGCGCCGACGGTGATGCTGTCGCCGAAGGCCAGAAGCCGCATCAGCTGCCCTTGAAGGCCGGCTTCCGCTTTTCGACAAAGGCCGCCATGCCCTCCTTCTGGTCGTCGAAGGCGAACAGGGAGTGGAACAGGCGCCGCTCCAGGGTGACGCCGGCGGCCAGGGTGGTCTCGAAGGCGGCGTCCACCAGTTCCTTGTTCATCATCACGGCCAGGGGCGACTGGCTGGCGATCTTGGCCGCGGCGGCCATGGCCTCGTCCATCAGCTTGTCGGCGGGGACCACCCGGCTGACCAGGCCGCCGCGCTCGGCTTCGGCGGCGTCCATCATCCGGCCGGTCAGGATCATGTCCATGGCCTTGGACTTGCCCACGGCGCGGGTCAGGCGCTGGGTGCCGCCGATGCCAGGGGCGACGCCCAGATTGATCTCGGGCTGGCCGAACTTGGCGGTCTCGGCGGCGATGATGAAGTCGCACAGCATGGCCAGCTCGCAGCCGCCGCCCAGGGCGTAGCCGGCCACGGCGGCGACGATGGGCTTGCGGAACTGCTCGATGCGCCGCGCGGCGTCGCCGAAGAAGTCGGACTTGAACATCTGGGCGTAGGTCTTCTCCGACATTTCCTTGATGTCGGCGCCGGCGGCGAAGGCGCGCTCCGAGCCGGTCAGGACCACGCAGGCGACGGCGTCATCGGCCTCGGCGGCGTCCAGGGCCGTGCAGAGCTCGCCCAGGAGCTGGCTGTTCAGGGCGTTGAGGGCTTCGGGCCGATTGAGGCGGATCAGGGTGACCCCATCCTGCGTGCTCACCAGAAGAGTTTCGTAGGCCATGTCCGCCTCCATAGATCGCGTTGGAGCGGGATTAAGGCCCCTCGACCGAATAGCCAAGGGCTCGCAGGCGGGCGGGCAGGCCGCCAGGGCCGATCAGGTGGCCGACGCCGACCACCACCACCGTGTGGCCCTCGCCCTTCAGCCGGGCGTCGAGGGTCGCGGTCCAGGCGGCGTTGCGCTGGACCACGAGGCGCTCATAGATCTCCGGGGCTGTGTCGCGCATGGGCCGCAACACGTCTTTCTCCAGGGCTTTCACGTCTGCGGCCATCCAGGCCCGGATCAGCCCCGTGAGGTCGCTCTTATCGGCCTCGATGTCCGAAAGGGTCTCTTCCAGCGACTTGATCTGGGCCGCCCGCGAGGCGCCGTCGAACATGGCGATTTGCTGGGCGGGGGTCTCGAAGGCCCGGCGCTGGGCGCTCTGCGGGGCGGTGGCGGACAGGGTCTGCTCCACCCCGGTGTCGGCCTTTGCACCCTCGGCCCGGAACTGGGCCGTCGACAGGGCGACCTCGGCGTACCAGGGCTCCAGCCGGTCGATGAGGGGCGGGGACAGGCCGTATTTGGCGCAGGCCTTGGCCAGCCGGGTGCGGCCCTTGGGCGACAGCATGGCCGTCAGGCTCTGGTCCTGGGGCAGATAGCCGTGGGCGACAGCCAGGCGGGCGGTCTCGGCCTGGCTGTCGGCGTCGATGGGCAGCTCGAACCACAGATCGTCGGCGGTCTTCAGGGCCTGGTCGAGCCGGGCGGGCCGCCAGTCGAGATCGGCCTGCAGCACATGGATCGAGCCGAACAGCACCAGCTCGGAATCCTTGTCGCGGACGATCCAGACCGGGGGCTTGGCGGCGGCCGGCCCGGCGCAGGCCAGGAGGGCGACGGCGACGAGGGCGGCGGAGAAGCGGCGCAGGGTCATGGCCCGGCTATCGCTGGCAGACAGGGCAGAAGAATGTCGATCGGCCCGCCTGGACCTCGCGGGCGATGGTGCCCGTACAGCCGGGATTGAGGCAGGGCTCATCCTCCCGGTCGTAGGCGCGGAAGCGGTGCTGGAAATAGCCCAGCGCCCCGTCGGCGGCGGCGTAGTCCCGCAAGGTGGAGCCGCCGGCCGCGATGGCCTCCTCCAGCACTTCGCGGATGGTCTCCACCAGGGGGGCGAGCTTCTTCTTCGGGATGCTGTCGGCGGGCTTGAAGGGCGAGATGCGGGACCGGTTGAGCGCCTCGCAGACATAGATGTTGCCGAGACCCGCCACGATCCGCTGGTCGAGGAGCAGGGTCTTGGGTCCCTGGCGGCGGCCCTCGAAGGCGGCCTTCAGCCGGGCGGCGTCGAACTCGGGCGACAGGGGTTCCGGCCCCAGGGCCTTGAACCAGGGATGCTCGGCGATCCGGTCGGTCTCGATCAGGTCCATGTAGCCGAACCGGCGCGGGTCGTAATAGGTGACCCGCCCGCCGTCCTCGGTCTCAAAGACCACGTGGGCGTGCTTGGGGTCCGGATCGGCGGCGTAGTGGAACTCGCCGGGACGCTCGGAGCCCTCAGGGCGCGCAATCTCATAACGCCCGCTCATGCCCAGATGCATCACCAGGGTCTCGCCCCGGTCGAGCTCGGCCATCAGGTACTTGGCCCTGCGGCGCAGCGCGGTGATCCGCGCCCCGGTCAGGCGCTGGACGAAGCCGTCGGGAAACGGAAAGCGCAGGTCGGCGCGCCGTTGCTCGACCCGCGACAGGCGCCGGCCCTCGAGCACCGGGGCCAGGCCGCGGCGAACCGTTTCGACCTCAGGAAGTTCAGGCATGAGCCGGGATCGCACGCCCCGCCCGCCCGGCGCAACGAAGATCGGTGGCGCAGGCTGCGCCCAGGCGTTATGAGGCCCCATGCCCGAAGCCACATTCGGATTCCGCGACGTCGCGGCAGAGGAAAAGCCCCGCCTGGTTCGGGGCGTGTTCGATTCCGTCGCCAGCCGCTACGACCTCATGAACGACCTGATGAGCGCGGGCGTGCACCGGCTCTGGAAGGACGCGGTCGCCGCGCGCCTGAACCCCCAGCCGGGCGAGGTGATCCTCGACGTGGCCGGCGGCACCGGCGACATGGCCCGCAGGTTCTCCAAGATGGCCCGCGCCGCCCAGCTGCGCCGGGGCGGAGACGACGCCCAGGTCTATGTGATCGACTACAACGCCGAGATGATCGCCGCGGGGCGCGCCAAGGGCGGCGAGCCGGAAATGGCCTGGTCGGTGGGTGACGCCCAGCGCCTGCCCGTGCCGGACAAGTTCGCCGACGCCTATGTGATCTCCTTCGGCATCCGCAATGTCACCGACGTCCAGGCCGCGCTGGTCGAGGCGCGTCGGGTGCTGAAGCCCGGCGGACGCTTCCTGTGCCTGGAGTTCTCGCGGCCGCCCACCGAGCTGCTCCGCAAGGCCTATGACGCCTACAGCTTCAAGGTCATTCCGGCGATTGGCGAGGTGGTGACCAAGGACCGCGCCTCGTACCAGTACCTGGTGGAGAGCATCCGCCGCTTCCCGGATCAGAAGACCTTCGCGGGCATGATGACCAAGGCGGGCTTCACCCGCGTGACCTACACCAACTTCACCGGCGGGGTGGCCGCCCTGCACCAGGGCTGGGCGATCTAGCCGATGGGACGTATCGCGGCCTTTGGCCGGCTGATCGGGGCGGGATGGCGGCTGGCGCGCAACGACGCCCTGCTGCCCCGCGAACTGGAAGAGCTCTATCCTCCATCGATCCTGGCCCTGTCGGGGACGGTGCGTCTGCTGGCCGGCGCGGAAGCCCGGCGCGGCCGTCCGGGCGAGCGCCTGGCGCGCAGCCTGGAGGGGCTTGGCCCCGTGGCCATCAAGCTCGGCCAGCTCCTGTCCACGCGGGCCGACATCTTCGGGGTCGAGTTCGCCGAGGATCTGGCGCGGCTGAAGGACAAGCTCGACCCGTTCCCGATGGAAGCGGCCCGACGCGAAATCGAGGCCGCCCTCGGCCAGCCCGTAGAGGCCCTGTTCGACGACTTCGGCCCGCCGGTGGCGGCGGCCTCGCTGGCCCAGGCGCACAGGGCCCGGCTGAAGGATGGCCGCGCTGTGGCGGTGAAGGTGCTTCGGCCCGGCATCACCCGGCGGGTAGGCGAGGACGCCGAGGTCCTGCGCCTGGCCGCCCGGCTGGTGGAGAAAGTCAGCGCCCCGGCGCGGCGGCTGGAGCCCATCGCGCTCGCCGAAACCGTGATCAAGGCCACCGAACTGGAGCTCGACCTCAGGCTCGAGGCCGCCGGCTGTGACGAGATGGGCGAGGTCATGGCCCGCGACGGCTACATGACCGCGCCCCGGGTCATCTGGGAAGGCGTCGGCAAGCGGGTCCTGACCCTGGAATGGGCCCAGGGCGCGCCCCTGTCCGATCCGGCGACCCTGGAGCTGCCGGGCCTGGATCGCCGGCTGCTGGCCGAGAACCTGACACGGGCCTTCCTGTCCCAGGCCCTGGATCACGGCGTGTTCCACGCCGATCCGCACGAGGGCAACCTGTTCGTCCAGGCGCCGGGCCGGATCACCGCCGTGGACTTCGGCATCCTCGGCCGGCTGGGCGCGCCGGAGCGGCGCTACCTCGCCGAGATCCTCTGGGGCTTCCTGCAGCGGGACTATGACCGGGTCGCCCGGGTGCATTTCGACGCCGGCTATGTGCCGCGCCACCAGAACGTCGCGGCCTTCGCCCAGGCCCTGCGCGCGGTGGGCGAGTCGGTGTTCGGCCGCCCGGCCTCCCAGGTGCCTATGAGCCGGGTGCTGATCCAGCTGTTCGAGATCACGGCCCTGTTCGAGATGCGCCTGCGCCCCGAACTGGTGCTCCTGCAGAAGACCATGATGACGGTGGAGGGCGTGGCCCGCCGCATCGATCCTGAACACGACATCTGGGCCGCCGCCGATCCGGTGGTGCGCCGCTGGATGACCCGCGAACTATCCCCGGCGACCCAGGCCAAGCGCTTCGCCGACGAGGGCCTGGCCGCCCTGCGCAACCTCGCCCGCCTGATCGAGACCCCGCCGTCCACGACCGTGGCGGTGGTGGAAGACCGGCAGCACCACGCGGGCCTGTGGTTCGCCCTGGGCGCCGCCGCGGCGGGCTTCGCGTTTGCGCTGGCCGCCTTCCTGCGCTGAGCTTTTTGGCGGCGTATAGGGGTGTCATCCCGGAAAGCGCGGAGCGCTTGTCCGGGACCCATATGCGCGGGGTTTTCCTGAGAGGTCAGTGTCTATGGGTCCCGGTCTTGCCCTGCGGGCAAACCGGGATGACACGCTAGGGATCACCCCTCCGACTTGTCCCGCTTCGAGGCCGCACGGCGTTCGTAGGCGGCCTGGCTGGCCTTCTGCTTGTCCCAGTATGCCGCGCCTTCGTCGGGCTTGAACATGGTGCGCGGGGCGCCGTCCTTGTTGGAGACGGCGAAGATGTTGTGTTTGGCGTCGTAGAACAGGGTGTCGCCGTTGGCGCGGGTGATGGTCTGGGTGCCCGCCGGCGGATGGTCGACGAAGTCGTGGGCCTTGCGCACGAAATCATCGACATCCCGGGCGGCGAAGTCCGCGCCGTTGCGGTCGAAGCTGCGCTGGGCGTTCTCCTCGGCGGAGCCTTTGCGGCTGGCCGACCACATGGGTTTGCCGGCCACGGTCTTCACCGGCGCCTCGGCCTGCGCCGGAGCGTCATAGGCCGCCTCCCGGTCTCGCCCGCTGCTGGCCGGGGCGGCCGGCGCGGTGGCGACGGCGGATGATCGCTCGCATCCCGACAGGGCCGCCCCGCACATCAGGACCGCCAGTCCCAGGCCCTTGCTGACTCCTGACATGTCCCCCTCCAGATCGCACGGTCAGGTTGAATTGAGAACGAATAAAGAACGGATCGGGGCGTTTGTCCAGAGCCCGGCTTTGGAATAGGAGAAGGGACCACGCGCGGAGGGCCCGGACGCCTTGTCGGAAAAGCGGATTCTGTTGATCGTCGGGGGCGGGATCGCCGCCTACAAGACCCTCGAACTGACCCGGCTGCTGCGAAAGGCCGGGATCGTGGTGCGCCCGATCCTGACCAAGGCCGGCGCCGAGTTCGTCACGCCCCTGTCCCTCTCGGCCCTGGCCGAGGACAAGGTCTATTCCGAGCTCTTCTCCCTGACCGACGAGGCGGAGATGGGCCATATCGAGCTGTCGCGCTCGGCCGACCTGGTGGTTGTCGCGCCGGCCACCGCCGACCTCATGGCCAAGGCGGCGAATGGCCTGGCCGGCGATCTGGCGTCGACGACCCTGCTCGCCACCGACAAGCCGGTGCTGATGGCCCCGGCGATGAATGTGCGCATGTGGGAGCATCCCGCCACCCAGCGGAACCTGAAGACGCTTCAAGGCGACGGTGTCACCTTCGTCGGCCCCGACGAGGGCGCCATGGCCTGTGGCGAGTTCGGCGCCGGCCGCATGGCCGAGCCGCAGGCGATCTTCGAGGCGATCCTGGCCGCCCTGTCCGGGGCGCCCAAGCCCCTGGCCGGACGCCGCGCCATCGTCACCGCCGGCCCCACCGCCGAGCCTGTGGACCCCGTGCGGGTGCTGACCAACCGCTCCAGCGGCAAGCAGGGCTTCGCCATTGCGGCGGCCCTGGCTGAGCTGGGCTGCGAGGTGACCCTGGTGGCCGGGCCGGTGTCCGTGCCGACGCCCAAGGGCGTCCGGCGGGTGGACGTCGAGACGGCGCGGGAGATGCTGGCGGCCTGCGAGGCGGCCCTGCCCGCCGACATCGCCGTCTGCGTGGCTGCGGTTTCAGACTGGCGCCCTGAACACGTAGCGGCCACCAAGACCAAGAAGACCGGAGACGGGCCGCCGGTCCTGACCCTGGTCGAGAACCCCGACATCCTGGCCACCCTGTCCCGGTCCGCCGCCCGGCCGAAGCTGGTGGTCGGCTTCGCCGCCGAGACTCACGAGGTCGAGGCTTATGCGCAGGGCAAGCTGACCCGGAAGGGCTGCGACTGGATCGTCGCCAATGACGTCTCCATCGCCGGCACCATGGGCGGCGACGACAACGCTGTGGCCATCGTCACGGCGGGGGGAATCGAGCGATGGGATCGCGCGCCCAAGGCCGAGGTGGCCCGGCGGCTCGCCCAACGCATGGCAAAGGAATTTTCGTGAAGCCCGTCATCGCCGTCCGTCGCCTGGCCCACAACGCCGACCTGCCCCTGCCGGCCTATGAGACAGCCGACGCCGCGGGCATGGACCTGCGCGCCGCGGTGGGCGAGGACGAGACCGTGACCCTGAAGCCCGGCGCTCGGCTGGCCGTGCCCACCGGCCTGTCCATGGCGATCCCGTCCGGCTTCGAGGGCCAGGTGCGGCCGCGCTCGGGCCTGGCGCTGAAGTCCGGCGTCACGGTGGCCAATGCGCCGGGCACGGTGGACGCCGACTACCGCGGCGAGGTGAAGGTCATCCTGGTCAATCTGGGCGAGGAGGAGTTCCACATCCGCCGGGGCGACCGCATCGCCCAGCTGGTGATCGCCCCGGTGATCCAGGCGGCGTGGGCCGAAACCGACAGCCTGGACGAGACGGCCCGTGGCGCCGGCGGCTTCGGGTCGACCGGAGCGCAATAGGGATTTCGCCGGCGAGGGCGCGTCAGACGCCCCCCGGCATTCGAGAGGGGACACCCATGGAACTCATCCTGATCCGCCATGGCCTGCCGGTGCGCAGCGCCGAGACCGACGACCCGCATCTGTCCGACGAGGGCCACGACCAGGCTCGCCGGGTGGCGCGTTGGCTGGCGGGTGAAAAGATCGACGCGGTCTACGCCAGCACCATGACCCGCGCCCGCCAGACCGCCGAGCCCTTCGCCGCCGCCGCCGGCCACGAGGTCCGCACCAAGGAAGGCATCGTCGAGTTCGACAAGGGCTCGGGGGCTTACGTTCCCATGGAGCAACTGAAGCGCGAGGACTACGCCGCCTGGCGCGCCATGGCCGAGGGCGGCCACGGGATCGACGTGCCCCTGTTCCAGAAGACGGTGGTCGAGGCCCTGGAAGAGGTGATCGCCGACCACTCCGGCCAGCGGGTGGCGGTGTTCTGCCACGGCGGGGTGATCAATGTCTGGACCGCCCACGTCCTGCGCATGGAGCCCCGGCTGTTCTTTGAGCCGGTCTATACCAGCATCCACCGCTTCATGGCCGCCCGCGGCGGCCAGCGGAACGTGCTCAGCCTGAATGAGACCCCGCACCTGCATCCGCATTTTGAGGGGTTGTAGGTCCCGCTTCCATGTCATCCCGGTCTTGCCCTGCGGGCAAACCGGGATGACACAATGGGGTGTGTCGGCGCGCAGGTCGCTTGGCCGTCCTAAGGTCCCGAGCAGAGGAGACACCCCATGGCTGACGACAAGGTGAAGGGCCCGGCGTCCTATTTTCCGTCCATCGAGAAGAAGTACGGCCAGCCGATCCAGCATTGGCTGGACCTGGTGAAAGCGCGCCAGCCCGCCAAGCATATGGAGCTGGTGGCCATGCTCAAGGACGAGCACGGCCTGGGCCACGGCCACGCCAACGCCATCGTCGCCCACGTGATGGCGGGGGGTTAGAACCCCGGCGGGCTCACATAGCCGCGGAAATTCTCGTCGATGGCCTGGGCCACGGCCAGGGTGCGGGTGTCCGTCCCATAGGCGCCGATGATCTGCATCCCCACCGGCAGGCCCGACGCCGACAGGCCCGCTGGCACGGTGGTGGCGGGCAGGCGGCAGGCGGTCGCCAGGCTGATCCAGTTCAGCATCATGCCGTAGGCCAGCTCGCGGCCGTCCTCCAGCTTCAGCCGCCGCCGGGTGAAGGCGCGGTGATTGTGCGGGAAGGCGGTGCGCGGCGTCGCCGGGGCGAAGATCACGTCGTACTGGGAAAACACCTTGTCCAGCTGGGCGCTCATCCGCTCGCGGGTCTCATTGGCCTCCAGCCACTCGGCGTGGGTGGGCGTGTAGGCCAGCACCAGGCCCGCCCAGGACATCGGATCGGCCCCCATGGCGCGGGCCAGGCGGGCGAGGCCGCGGGTGCGCTGCATGGCCCGGTACTGGCCCTTGGGCAGGCCGGCGCCGATCTCGCCGCCTAGCAGCACCAGATAGGCGTCCATCAGCTCTTCGAGGTCGACCGGGCTGTCGATGGGCTCGATCCGGGCGCCGGCGGCGTTCATCTCGGCGGCCAGGGCCTCGATCACCGCGCGGGCCTCGGCGTCCACCGGCAGCAGGGGATCGTCGAGCCACAGGCCGATCTTCAGCCTGGTCAGGTCGGCGGGCGGCGCCTTGGCCTGGCCGGCCCCGGCGATCACGCTGAGCAGCAGGCGCAGGTCACGGGCCGAGCGCGCCATGGGCCCGACCACGTTCAGGTCCGGCTCGGCATAGGCGCCCGGCGCCGGCGGGGCGTGGCCGCGCTGGGAGACCAGGGCATAGGTCGGCTTGTGGCTGAACACGCCGCAGAAGCTGGCCGGAACCCGCAGGGACCCGCCGATGTCGGAGCCGATCTCCAGGGCCGTGACCTTGGCCGCCAGGGCCGCCGCCGCCCCGCCTGACGAGCCGCCGCTGGTGCGCTTCGGGTCCCAGGGGTTGTTGGTGGTCCCATAGATCGGATTGAAGCTCTGCCAGTCGCTGAGCATGACCGGCACATTGGTCTTGCCCCAGATCACCGCGCCCGCCCGTCGGGCATGGGCGACGGCGTCGGCGTCCTCGCACCAGCGGTGACGCCAGGCCTCCACCCCGGCCGAGGCCGGCATGTGCTCCACGTCCAGCCCGTCCTTGATGGTCATGGGCAGGCCGGCCAGCGGCCCCAGCAGTTCGCCGCGCGCCCGGCGGTCATCGACCACCTGCGCCGTTTCCAGGGCGCGCTCCAGGTCAGCGGCGATGACGGCGTTCAGGCGCTTATGGGTCTTCTCGTGCCGGCCAAGCGACAACTTGAGCAGGTCGAGGGCCGAGATTTCCTTGGCGGTCAGGCAGAGCAGCTGGTCGGTGGCGTCGAGGTCCAGGATGTCGGCCGCCATCGCCCTTGCTCCCTCAGCCCTTCAGGCCCAGCACATCCTGCATATCGTAGGCGCCCGCGGGCTTGCCTGCCAGCCAGATGGCGGCCTCCACCGCGCCGCGCGCGAACAGGCCCCGGTCGCGGGCCGAATGGCTGAAGGTCAGGATCTCGTCCTCGGCGATGAAGCTGACCGAGTGTTCGCCGACGATGCCGCCGCCGCGCATGACCGAGAAGCCGATCTCGCCCTCCGGCCTTGCCCCGGTGATCCCGTCGCGGGCGTGGCGCGCGACAGCCGACAGGGCGACGCCCCGACCTTGGGCCGCGGCCTCGCCCAGCATCAGGGCGGTGCCGGAGGGGGCGTCGACCTTGCGCTTGTGGTGGGCCTCGAAGACCTCAACGTCATAGGCCTGCGGCCCCAACGCCCGGGCCGCCTGGGCCACCAGGCCCATCAGCATGTTCACGCCGAGCGAGAAGTTGCCGGTCTGGACCATGGGCAGGACCTCGGCGGCCTTGTGGATCTGGGCCAGCTTGTCGGCGGGAATGCCGGTGGCGCCGATCACCAGGGCGGGGCCGCCGCGGGCCATGCAGGCCTGCGCCAGGGCCAGGGACGCATCCGGGGTGGTGAAGTCGATGACCACGTCGCAGAGATCGAGGGCCTCGTCGCGGCTGACCAGGCCCTCGGCCTCCAGTCCCGGCCGGTCGAAGCGGGCGGCCAGCACGGCGCCCTCGCGGGCCTCGACGGCCTGGATCAGGGCCATGCCCATGCGGCCCAGGGCGCCGGCGATGGCGATACGGACGGGAGCGGACATCGGCGGCCTCCAGGTGAAGCCCGCTTCTCCCGCGCCCGCGGCCCGCCGGTCAAGCCGCGCTAGCGGCAGAGCTTCCCCCAAGTGAGCGAGATCAAGGCGTAAAAGCCCCACGAATCTAGGGATTCCGACGGTTGTTCCGCCCGGCCGCGCTCTATAGGTTGGCCCCCCTCTATCCAGACGACCCCTCGAGGAGCCGCCGCCCCTATGAGCGACGCCGAAAAGCGCACCTTCACCGACGAGGAAGCCCTGAGCTTCCACCGGCACCCGACGCCCGGGAAGATCGCCATCATGGCCACGAAGCCGATGGTGACCCAGCGGGACCTGTCGCTCGCCTATTCGCCGGGGGTGGCCGTACCGGTGCTGAAGATCGCCGAGGACCCGGATCTCGCCTACGACTACACCTCCAAGGGCAACCTGGTGGCGGTGATCTCCAACGGCACCGCGATCCTGGGTCTGGGCAATCTGGGCGCCCTGGCGTCAAAGCCGGTGATGGAGGGCAAGAGCGTCCTCTTCAAGCGGTTCGCCGACGTGGACTCCATCGACATCGAGGTCTCGGCCACCGATCCGGACGAGATCATCACGGTGGTCAAGAACATCGGCGTGACCTTCGGCGGCATCAACCTGGAGGACATCAAGTCTCCGGAATGCTTCCGCATCGAGACCGAGCTGCAGGAGCTGCTCGACATCCCGGTGTTCCATGACGACCAGCACGGCACGGCGATCATCTCCGCCGCCGGCCTGATCAACGCCTGCCACATCACCGGCCGCAAGCTGGACGAGGTGAAGGTGGTGCTGTGCGGCGCCGGCGCGGCCGGCATCGCCACCCTGGACCTGATCAAGTCCATGGGCGTGCGTCACGAGAACTGCATCGCCGTCGACAACACCGGCGTCATCTATCGCGGCCGCACCGCCGGCATGAACCAGTGGAAGTCGGCCCACGCCGTCGACACCGACGCCCGGGTGCTGGCCGAGGCCCTGGTGGGTGCAGACGTCTTCCTGGGCCTGTCGGCCAAGGGCGTCCTGACCCAGGACATGATCCTGAAGATGGCGCCCAATCCGCTGATCTTCGCCATGGCCAACCCGGATCCGGAAATCCTGCCGGAAGAGGTCCACGCCGTGCGCCCCGACGCCATCGTCGGCACCGGCCGCAGCGACTATCCGAACCAGGTCAACAACGTCCTGGGCTTCCCCTACATCTTCCGCGGCGCCCTCGATGTCCGGGCCCGGCGCGTGAACATGGAGATGAAGATCGCCTGCGCCAACGCGCTGGCCCAGCTGGCCCGCGAGGACGTGCCGGACGAGGTGGCGGCGGCCTATGCCGGGCGCAAGCTGAAGTTCGGGCCGGAATACATCATTCCCTCGCCCTTCGACCCGCGCCTGATCTCCTACATTCCGCCCTTCGTCGCCCAGGCGGCCATGGACACGGGCGTCGCGCGCCGTCCGATCGAGGACATGGACGCCTATCGCGCCAGCCTCGCCCAGCGCCTCGACCCCTCCGCCGCCTTCCTGCAGAAGGTGCAGGGCACGGTGCTGAAGAGCCCGAAGAAGCGCATCGTCTTCGCCGAGGGCGAGGAGCCCAGCGTCATCCGCGCCGCCTACGCCTTCCAGCAGGCCGGCCTGGGCGAAGCGGTCCTGGTGGGCCGCGACGAGCTGGTGCTGCAGAACATGAAGACCGCCGGCCTCGACCCCGAAGAGGTCAAGCTGGAGGTCGTCAACGCCCGCACCTTCGAGCACAACCCGGCCTTCGTGGAGTTCCTGTACGCGCGCCTGGCCCGCCAGGGTTACCTGAAGCGCGACGTCCAGCGGCTGATCAATCAGGACCGCAACTCCTTCGCCGCCTCCATGGTGGCCCTGGGCTATGCGGACGGCATGGTCACCGGCGTGACCCGCTCCTACGACCAGGCGCTGGAAGACGTTCTGCGGGTGATCGATCCCGATCCCAACGGCCGGATCATGGGCATGAGCGTGGTGCTGGCCAAGGGCCACACCCTGTTCGTCGCCGACACCAGCGTCACCGAGATGCCGGACGCCGAGGACCTGGTGGAGATCGCCTGCGGCGCAGCCGAGGCGGTGAAGGCCCTGGGCTACACCCCCCGCGTCGCCTTCCTGTCCTATTCCACCTTCGGCAACCCCATGGGTCAGCGCTCGGAGAAGGTCATCGAGGCCGTCTCCATGCTGGACGAGATGGGGGTCGACTTCGAGTACGAGGGCGAGATGTCGCCGGAGCTGGCGCTCGAGCCGGAGCGGCGGGTCAACTATCCCTTCATGCGCCTGACCGGCCCGGCCAATGTGCTGATCATGCCGGCCATCCACTCGGCCTCGATCTCGACCCAGCTGGTCCAGTCGCTGGGCGGGGCGACGGTGATCGGGCCGATCCTGCTGGGCCTGGAGCACGCGGTGCAGATCGCCCCGCTGTCGGCCTCGGTGTCCAAGATCCTGCACATGGCGACGCTCGCCGCCTACGAGCAGGACCTGATGGAGGCCCAGGCCTGATGCGGGCTCGCCGCCTCAACCCCTGACGGACCGCGCCCAGGTGAAGGGGCGGCGGCCCGCCGTCCCTTTCCCCTTTGGAGCGCGCCATGACGGGCCTCAGCCTCGGCATCGATTTCGGCACCACCAACACCGTCGTGGCCCTGGCCGGCCCGGAGGGGCCTGCGCGCCTGGCCATGTTCCCGGCCCCGGAGCGCGAGGTGTTCGCCTTCCGCTCGGCCCTGTCCTTCCACGCCCCGCCGGAGCGGCCCAGCGAGCGCACGGTCGAGGCCGGACCCTGGGCCATCGAGGCCTATGTGGAAGACCCGCTGGAAACGCGGTTCATCCAGTCCTTCAAGAGCTTCGCGGCCCAGGCCAGCTTCACCGAGACCCAGATCCTGGGCCGCCGCTATGTGTTCGAAGACCTGCTCTCGGCCTTCCTTTTGAAGATGCGCGAGCATGTGGCCGGCGGGACAGGCGACTGGCCCACCCGGGTGATCGTCGGTCGGCCGGTGACCTTCGCGGGCGGCTCGCCGGACGAGACCCTGGCCCTCACCCGCTACGAGGCGGCGTTCCGGCGCTTGGGGTTCACCGAGATCCTCTACGCCTACGAGCCGGTCGGGGCGGCCTTCTTCTTCGCCCGCGAGCTTACCCAAGACGCCACCGTGCTGGTGGGCGACTTCGGCGGGGGCACCTCGGACTTCTCGATCATCCGCTTCACCCGCGAAGGCGGCGAGATCCGCTCCACGCCCCTGGCGCGGTCGGGCGTGGGCGTCGCCGGTGACGCCTTCGACTACCGGATCATCGACCAGCTGGTGTCGCCGTCGCTTGGCAAGGGCTCGACCTATTCCAGCTTCGGCAAGACCCTGCCGATCCCCAACCGCTACTATTCGGCCTTCGCCCGCTGGGACCAGCTGGCCCTGATGCGGGCCAGCCGCGACATGCGCGAGATCAGGAAGCTGGTCCGGGAGGCCGATGAGCCGGAGAAGATCGAGCGCCTGGTCGAGACCCTGGATGAGAACTACGGCTACCTGCTCTACCGCTCGATCAGCCGGCTGAAGGAGAGCCTGTCGTCGCAGACCTCCGCCGAGTTCCGGTTCGAGGCCGGCTCGATCAGCCTGGCCCGCCAGGTGGAGCGGACCGAGTTCGAGGGCTGGATCGCCCCGGAACTAGCCCTGATCGAGACCGCGGTGGACCAGGCCCTGGATCAGGCCGGCCTGCCGCCGGATGGGATCGACCGGGTGTTCCTGACCGGCGGCTCGTCCCTGGTGCCAGCGGTGCGCGACATCTTCCGCCGCCGCTTCCCGGTGGAGCGGATCGAAAGCGGCAGCGAGCTGGAGTCCATCGCCTCGGGCCTGGCGCTCATGGGCCGGGAGCGGGACCTCGGGCGATGGACGATGCGCTCTAAACCTTGAGCAGCTTCTTCAGCTGGGCCAGGCCCCGCTCCGGCGGGAAGTTGTAGCCGATCGGCTCCACGAACCGGCCCTTGGCGTCGAACAGATAGATCGGCGTCGAGTGGTCCATGGTGTAGCCGCCGCCTTCCAGCGGGACCTTCCGGTAGTAAGCACGATAGGCCTTCGCCGCCTTGGCGACGGCGTCCGGTGAGCCGGTCAGGCCGCGGATGCGGGGATCGAAGCTGGACAGGAACAGCTTCAGCTGCTCCGGCGTGTCCCGCTCCGGATCGACGGTGACGAACACCACATTCAGCCTGTCGGCGGCAGGGCCGAGCGCCTGCATCCACTGAGTCATGTGGGCCATCGTGGTCGGGCAGATCTCCGGGCAATAGGTGAAGCCGAAGAACACCGCTGTCGGCTTGCCCCGTAGGTCCCGGTCAGTGACCGTGGCGCCGTTCTGGTCGACCAAGCTGAAGGGCCCGCCCAGCTTGACGGTCCCCTGAGGCGCCCCACGGTCGGTCATGAGCCAGGTCGCCCCGGCGCCCGCGGCCAGGGCTGCGGGCGCCGCCAGCAGCAGCCAGCGCCGGTTCATTGGCCGCCCGCGCCGTGGTTCATGTGATCCATGCCGGGCATGGGCGCAGCCGGCGGGGTCTGGACGTTGCAGGCCACCTTGATCGTGCCGGCCTTGGCGAACTTCAGGCTGTATTCCGGCTTGGCGCCCAGGGTCAGGGGCTGTTTCAGGCCGATGAACATGATGTGGAAGCCGCCGGGCTTCAGGGTGAGCGTGGCGCCGGGCGCGATCTCGGCGCCGTCGCCCAGCTTGCGCATGCGCATGACCTGGCCGTCCATGCTCATCTCGTGCACCTCGACCCGGTCGGCGAAGCTGGCGGTCCCGCCCAGCAGGCGGTCGGCCGTCTTGCCGGTGTTGGTGACGGTCAGGTAGCCGGCGCCGGTCGGCGCGCCGGGAGGCGAGGGCCGGCACCAGGGATGGCCGATCTGCAGGCTTCCCAGCTTGTACTCGTGGGCGGCGGCGGGGCCGGAAAGGGCGACGGCGGCGAGGGCCGCCAGGGCGAAGGTGTGACGCATGATCTGGTCTCCTGTGTCAGGGCGGGCTCAGCCTCGGACTGAGCCGCAATTAAGGTCAGGGCAGGGCGAAGGGATCGAGATTGGGGTCCTCGCTCCACTGGTATTCAAGGCTGCGCGCCAGGCGTCGGGCGCCGTCGAGGCCATAGAGCCGGGCCACCACGCCCAGCGCCATGTCCGTACCGGCTGAGACGCCGGAGGAGGTGATGTACTTGCCGTCTTCCACCCACCGCGCCTTTCGGACCCAGGTCACGCCATCATCCTGCGCTTCGGCCAGCTTGAAATAGGCCTTGTTGGAGGTGGCGCGATGGCCGTGCAGCAGGCCGGCCTTGGCCAGGATGGCGGAGCCCGTGCAGACCGAGGTCATGAGCTCGACCTGTTGGTCCTGGGCGCGCAGGAAGTCCAGCAGCGGCTTGTCCTTCAGCGCCTTGAAGGTGCCGACGCCGCCGGGAACCATCAGCACGTCAATGTCGCCGACCGTGGCGAAGTCGTGGGTGGCGATGACCTCCACCCCCTGGGCGGACCGCACGGGACCAGCATGCTCGGCGAGCATGACCACCTTCATGCCGGGAACATTGGCCCACATCTCCACCGGCCCGAAGACGTCCAGCACCTCAAAGCCCGGATAGAGCACCACGCCCACCACCCGGTGAGCCTTGCGCGCCGGGGCTTCGATCATCGCAGACGGCGTCGCCGCCGCCTGCGATGACCCCGCGATGGCCATGACCGCCAGAAAGACGGCGCTGCCGACGGCGCGGGGGGAAAGGCGTTGAACCCCGAGCCTGTTTCCGAAGATCTGACGCATCGCGGATCTCCTTAGAAGCTGAGGGTCACGCCGCCGAAGACGGAGCGTCCGTCGCCGGGGAAGAAGACCAGGGTCGAGGCGGTGGCGGCGTTGGTCACGGCGGTGACGTTGGATACGTAGCGCTTGTCCGCCAGGTTGCGGACATCGACGTAGACCTTCACGCCCTTGGTCAAGGTCCAGCCGGCCGAGAGATTTCCCACCGCGTAGGACGGCGCCTTCAGGGTGTTCATGTAGTCGACCATGACGTCGGACATGACCCATTCCACCGAAGGGGCCACGAACCAGCCGGCAGGGTGCTCATAGCGCAGCTCGGCGCGGTAGACGTGCTCAGGGACCACCGGCAGGCGCCGCCCCCCATACTGGACGTCGCCGTCGAACTTGAAGTCCGACCAGGCGTAGGTCTGGCGCAGGCGCAGGGCCGGATTCATCTGCCAGTCCAGGCCGGCCTCGATCCCCTGGTGGACGGTCTTGTCGGCGTTGAAGGTGGAGGCCGGAATGCCCAGGGCCGCGTTGACCGTGTAGTTGAGCAGCTCGTGCTTCAGGTTGGCGCGGTAGATGGCGACGTCCCAAAGAATCGGACCGCGGCGGCCGCGGGTCCCTACCTCGGCGGTCCAGGCCTCCTGCGGCTGCAGGGGCGTGAAGCCGGTGGCCGTGGGCGAAAGGGCGCCGAAGTTCGGCGGCTCGACCGAGCGGGTCAGGTTGGCGAACACCTGGGCGCCGGTCTCGTCCTGCCACAGAAGGCCCAGGCGCGGGGCGAACCAGTCATAGGTCTTGGAGCGTGACAGGTCGAAGCTGGAGGCGACGCCGGCCAGCTTGAAGCCCTGATATTCCCGCTCGGCCCGGCCATAGGAGCCGCCGGCCACCACGGCCAGCTGGTCGGTGACGAACAGGCGGCCCTCGGCGAAGACGTCCAGGGCCTTGGCGTTCTGACGGCTCTTGGCGGTCTGGCTCCCACGCGAGCCGGCCAGGTTGACCCACTGGTTGGCGTCCATGTCGCCGCTGCGGAACGAGACGCCGTAGAAGACGTCGGCCCGCTTGCCGGCCAGTTCGGTCTCGGTGTCGAAGCGGCCAAAGACGCCCCAGTTACGGCTCTCCTGGTCGATCACCTGGAAGATCGGATGGTCCAGGTCCTTCCAGGTGGCGTAGACGCCGCCCTCGAACACGGTGGCGTCCGACAGGCGCCAGCGGGTCTGGACCGCGCCGCGCACCGAGCCCATGTCGCGCTGATAGTTGAGCGCCAGGTTGCCGGCGTTGGCCGCCTGCGGCTTGGACAGGGCCTGGGCGAGGCTGAGGGAGCCGGGGATCTCCTGGTGCACAAAGCCGCCGGAGAGGATGAAGCGCACCTCGCGGTCCTCGCCGAACTGGCGGCCGATGTTCAGGCTGGCGTGCTGTTCCTGGCCCTTGGACTGGGCGCGCCAGCCCTCGACCGTCTGGGCGGTGACGGCGGCGAAACCGTCCCAGTCGCCGACGACCCGAGCCAGCTCGCCATGCACCCGCAGGGTCCCGTAGGAGCCGCCGTCCAGGCGCAGCAGGTTGTCGGCGCCGGCGTTGCGCCCGGTGGGAGTGACCAGGTTGATCGCCCCGCCCAGCAGGGCGCCGCCGAAGCGCAGGGCGTTGCCGCCCTTATAGACCTCGGTGTAGCGGGCGATCATCGGGTCGATCAGCTGGAAGTCGCCAAACCCGTCGGCCTCGTTGAACGGCACGCCGTCCTGGGCCAGCAGGGTCCCGCGATTGTGGCAGCAGTTGCCGATGCCCGAGCCGCGGATGGAGAGGCGGGTGTCGCCGCCCCACTTCTTCTGGGCGAAGACGCCGGGCGCGTCGCGCAGCAGGTCGGCGGTCGTCGCGGTGAAGCGCGACGCATAGGACTCGGCCGAAATCACCGAGACGGCGCCAGGGGTCTCCGACAGGCGGGCCCGGGCGGTGGCGACCACCGGCGGATCCTCCGGATTGCGGGCGCCGGTGACGATGACGGAGTCGACGGTGGTGGGGCCGTCAGCCTCGGCGGCGACGGCGGGAAGGGCGGCCAGGGCGAACAGGGCCGTGGTGGCGAACAGACGGAACTTCATGCGGATATCCCCCAGACCCCAGCGGCCGCCTCGGCGGATCGCGCGCAGGATCGATGTTTTTCTGAAGCGCAGGTGCGCGCGGTCGATGTCCCGCGTCAGGCGCGGGCCTTGAGCCGCCGCGGGGCGGAGCTCAGATCGACAGGGTCGGGGGACCGGTGGCTGGAGGCGGCGGGGCGGCGAGGCCCTGGCCGGGGCGCAAGGTCGCCGGCAGGGACGCCGTCTCGATCGCCTGGGCGAAGATGACGGGGGTGGGAACCGCCAGGGGCTGCGGCGGCGCGGTGGCCACGCCGACGCCGGCGAAGGCGCAGGGGGCGTGACTCTGGGGGGCGTCGTGGTCCGGGTGCGCCGGATCGGCGGCCAGGTCCAGGGCGCCTTCGCCGGTACAGATCACCAGGGCGAAGGGCTGATCCGGCGTCGTCATGTAGCCGGACGGCGCCAGGATGCGCAGGCAGACGGCCAGCATGGCCAGGATGAGCCAAAGCCCCCCCGCCCGCTCGGTCCTGTCGCGTCCGCTCAGCATGGGCGAGGCCGATATACCCAGCCGGAGGGTTTGTCGCGGGGAAAACGCGTGCGGGGTGTCGGTGAGGGATCGGCGCGGAAGATCCCCTGTCGTCATGGCCGGGCATGTCCCGGCCACCCATGATCTCCGCGTTGGAGGGGTGGGCGCGGGCAGGATCGTCGCGAGTCTTGCTTGAACATCAGGCGCGTATGGGTGGCCGGGACGAGCCCGGCCATGACGTTCATTTCTTGTCTTTGGGCGCCTCGACCGCCAGTTCGCGCAAGGCGGCGTTGGCGATGGTCAGCTTGGCGAAGGTCCAGCCGCCGCCCGCCGCCTCGATCTCCTCCACGGCCCGCTTGGCGGCTTCGACCGTCTCGCGGCGCAGGGCGGCCCAGGAGGTCACGGCCTTGGCGGCGGTCTCGGCGGACGCGCCGGCCTGGGCCGCGCCGGCGAAGGCCATGATGCCCCGGGTGACGGCGGCCTGTTCGGCGAGCAGGTCCTCCAGCAGGCGACGCACCGCCAGGCGTTCGAAGGGATCGCCCGCGGTGAAGCCGCCGGCGGCGGCGCGCAGGCGGTCAAAGGCGAAGCGCGCGCCGGTCTCGTAATAGAGCCGGGCGACCTGGGGCAGACCCAAGCTGGAGGCCTCGGCCAGGTCCACCAGGTCGGCGGCGATGGTCAAGGGCTGCAGGGCGGCGACCTGACGGGCCAAGGCTTGCGGCGCGCCGGCGGCGACCAGGCGCTCGACCTGGGCTTCCAGCTGGTCGTTCTCCACCGGGGACAGGATCTCGGCGCCCAGCTTCTTCAGGGCGGCGGCGCCGGGCCCATAGCGGGCGATCAGGGCCTCGACCTTCAGGCCTTCGCGGAAGGCGCGCCTCGCCAACCAGAAGGTCTGGCCGCGCAGGGTGTAGGCCAGGCGTCGGAACAGGGCCATCTGGCCCGCCGCCGGGATCTGGTTGTCCAGGGCCGCGACCTGGTCCCATAGGCGGGGCAGGTCCAGAACCACCTTGGCCGCCTCATAGCCGGCCACGAAGGCGCGCACGTCGCACGAGGCCGCCGCCATCAGTCGGGTGGGGAAGGACGGGCCGCAGCGGTTGATCACGTCATTGGCCACCACGGTGGCGACGATCTCCCGGCGCAGGCGGTGGCGGCCCAGGGTGTCGGCGTACTTGCGCAGGCCCTTGGGGAAATAGCCCTCCAGGGTCTGTTCGAACCAGGGATCGTCCGGCGCCGTGGAGGCCACCATGTCGTGGCTGAGCTCCAGCTTGCCATAGGCCAGCAGGACCGCTTCCTCGGGCCGGGTCAGGCCCTTGCCCGCGGCGGCCCGCTCGGCGATCACGGCGGCGTCTGGCAGGCCTTCGACCGCCCGGTCCAGCCGACCCTCGGCTTCCAGCTTGGCCATGAACTGGGCGTGGGGCTCCAGCTCGCCGGCCGCGTCCAGGTCCATGAGCGACAGGGCCAGGGTCTGGTCATAGTTGTGCGCCAGGACGTGGGCCGCGACGTCGTCGGTCATCGACTTCAAGAGCTTGTCGCGCTTGGGCCGCGTCAGCACTCCGGTGCGCTCGAGCATGCCGGTGGCGATCTTGATGTTCACCTCGTGGTCGGAGGAATCGACCCCGGCCGAGTTGTCGATGGCGTCGGTGTTGATCCGCCCGCCGCGCCCCCCTGCGCCAAGGGTGGCGAACTCGATGCGGCCGGCCTGGGTGAGACCGAGATTGGCCCCTTCGCCGACCACCTGGACCTTCAGATCGCCGCCATTGACCCGGATGGCGTCATTGGCCTTGTCGCCGACCTCGGCGTTCCCCTCGCCGCGCGCCTTCACATAGGTGCCGATGCCGCCGAGATAGAGCAGTTCCGCCGGCGCCTTCAGGATGGCGGTCATCAGCTCGGCCGGGGTGGCCGTGTCGGCGGCCAGGCCCAGGAGGCCGCGGACTTCTGGGCTGAGCGGAATGGCCTTCTGGCTGCGGGGGAAGACGCCGCCCCCCTTGGAGATCTTCTTGCGGTCGTAGTCATCCCAGGACGAACGCGGCAGGGCGAACATGCGCTCGCGCTCGGCGTAGGAGACGGCTGCGTCCGGATCGGGATCCAGGAAGATGTGCCGGTGGTCGAAGGCGGCCAGCAGGCGGGTGTGACGCGACAGGAGCATGCCGTTGCCGAACACGTCGCCGCTCATGTCGCCGACGCCGACCACGGTGAAGGGCTCGTTCTGGATGTCCTTGCCCAGCTCGCGGAAGTGCCGCTTCACGGCCTCCCAGGCGCCGCGGGCGGTGATGCCCATGACCTTGTGGTCATAGCCTGCCGAGCCGCCGGAGGCGAAGGCGTCGCCCAGCCAGAAGCCGTAGGACTCGGCGATGCCGTTGGCGATGTCGGAGAATGTGGCTGTGCCCTTGTCGGCGGCGACCACCAGATAGGGGTCGTCCCCGTCATGGACCACGACGCCCTCGGGATGCACCACCTTGCCCTCGGGCGTGAGGTTGTCGGTGATGTCCAGGAGGCCCTGCAGGAAGGTCGTGTAGGCGCGGATCCCCTCGGCCCGAATCGCCTCCGGCGAGCCGCCCTTGGGCAGGGCCTTGGGATAGAAGCCGCCCTTGGAGCCCACAGGCACGATGACGGCGTTCTTGACCTGTTGGGCCTTTACCAGGCCCAGCACCTCGGTGCGGAAATCGTCGCGACGGTCGCTCCAGCGCAGGCCGCCCCGGGCGACGGGGCCGAAGCGCAGGTGGATGCCCTCCACATGGGTCGCCAGGACGAAGATTTCGCGGAACGGCTTGGGCGCGGGCAGGTCGGCCAGCTGGCCCGAGGCCACCTTGAAGCTGATATAGGGCTTGGGCCTGCCGTCGGCGCCGGGCTGGTAGTAGTTGGTCCGCAGGAGCGCGCCGACCAGCAGGGCGATGCGACGTAGGACCCGGTCCTCGTCCAGGCTCTCAACCAGCTGCAGGGCTTCGATGATCTCGGCCATCACCGCATCGGCCTGGCGCCCGCGGGTCTCCAGGTCGGCGCGGACCGCCGGATGGAACTTGGTGCGGAAGAGGTCGAGGATCAGGCGCACCACGCCCGGATTGTTGGCGAGCGCCGCCTCCTGCACCCTCTGGGTGGGGTCGAGGCCCGACTGGGCGCGGTAGCGGGCCAGGGCCCGGATCAGCGCCACCTCGCGCCAGGAGATCGACAGCTCCAGCACCAGCCGGTTGAAGCCGTCGTTCTCGGTGCGGCCGGTCCAGACGGCGATGAAGGCCTCCTCGAAGGCCTGCTTCACATCGTCGAACACTAGGTGGCCGCCGTTCTCGTCCAGCAGGTCGAAGTCGTGGACCCAGACCGGCGGCCCGCCCTGTGGCGTGACCGGGAAGCCGGTCTCGACCATGGCTTTCAGGCCCATGTTCTCCAGGATCGGCAGGACGTCGGCCAGCGGCGCAGGCCCGCCCGGCCGGTAGAGCTTGAAGCGGAACTGGGTCTTGTCGTCCTCAGGCCCGCGATAGGCGCGCACCTGGACCGCGTCGCCGTCGCCGGCCTCGATCACCGCCAGGTCGGCCAGGGCCTCCGCAGCGTCATAGGTCTCGCGATAGCCGGCGGAAAAGGCCTGGCCATAGCGGGCCAGGACCGCGGCGACCTCATCCGGCGTGCGGCCCGAGGCGCGCACCGTGTCGCTGAACCGGTCCTCCCAGGTCCGCGCCGCCTGAGCGATCTCGGCTTCAAGCGTCCGGAAGTTGGGCGCGTGGTGCTCGCCCGGCGTGAAGGCGATGATGAAATAGACCCGCGCCAGGGGCGTGTCGGAGAAATAGGGATAGTAGGCCGCGACCCGGCCGCCATAGGCCTGCGCCAGCATCTCACCGGCCCGGGCGCGCAGACGGGAATCGTAGCGTTCCCGCGGCACGTACATCAGCACCGCGGCGAAGCGGTCATAGGCGTCCCGGCGCTCGAACAGCCGCACGCGGGGCCGGTCGTAGAGATGCAGCACGCCGAGCGCGAGGTCCTTGAGCTCGTCTTCGGTGGTCTGGAACAGCTCGTCCCGGGGGTGGTTCTCCAGGATGTTCTTGAGCCGCTTTTCGTTGTGGCTTTGAGGCAGGGCGTCGATGCGGGCCATCACCCGGGCGACCTTGGCCCGGATCAGGGGCACATCACCCACCGGCTGGTCATAGGCCTCGGAGGTGAACAGGCCCACGAAGCGGACCTCGCCGCAGGGCTGGCCGTCGGCGCCGTACCGCTTGACCGCCACATAGTCCATGAAGCCCCGGCGGTGGACGCGGGAGCGGACATCGGACTTGGCCACCATGACCATGGGATCGGCCAACCGGCGGGTCAGCCGGGCCGACAGGACGGCGGGCTCGGAGCTGCGGCGCAGAACGGTGCGCTCGGGGTCGCGCAGCACGCCCAGGCCGTCCTCGGGCCGATAGCTCGGCTCCTCGGGCGCGTAGGACCCGTCCTTCAGGCGCGGATATTCGTAGGTGCGCGCGCCCAGATAGACGAAGTGCTCGTTCTTCAGCCAGGCCAGGAAGTCGACGTCCTCGTCCCGCTGGTCGGCGGCCTTGCCGGAGAGCGGCAGGGCTTCAAGCTCGGCGATGGTCGCGCCCATCAGCGTCAACATGGACGAGAAGTCGTCGACGGCGGCGCGAACGTCCGCGAGCACGGCCCGCACGCCCTCGATCAGGGCCGCCTCGCGGTCGGCGCCCACCCGGTCCAGCACCACCTGGATCATGGATTCCCGGCGGCTCGCGCCCTGCGCCAGCCGGGCGCCGGCCTTGTCGCGGGCCACCTCGACCACCGGGTGGAACATGGCGCGCACCGACAGGCCCTGCTCGGCGATCTCGCCCATGACGCTGTCGACCAGGAAGGGTGCGTCGTCCTGAAGAATCTCAAGCCGGTCAAGGCCTTGGGCCAGGCTGACCAGGCGGATGGCCGGGCGGCCGGGCTTGCGCTTGGCGGCGAAGGCCCAGAAGTCGGCGAAGCCGGCGGCGAGGTCCTCCGGCGACAGTTCGGGCAGGTCATCGGGGACCAGGTCGCGGACCAGCTGGGCGGCGAAGTCGGCGCCGGCCTCGCCGGTCTCGGCCAGGGCGGCCTTCACGGCCTTGCGGGCGGCTTGCAGGCTGGCGCTCATCGGGCCGCTCCCTCACGCACCGGAGCGGACATGAGAACGCCGCCGGAGGAGAGTGTCCGGCGGCGCATGGCTCCGCCCTTGGGGCGAGGCGAAGCCCATCTCAGGAGCAACGCCCGGGGGCTGAGGCGGGCGCTGCGCGCTCGGGGGGCGCCCGAGTAAGCTTGAGATAGGAAGTGAGCGGCCAAGTTGAAGTCCCCTCGCGGTTCTAGTCTTCACGCTTGCGTGACGCCGAACCTCCGGCGTCGTCGGAAACGCTCCTGCGCTCCCGCAATTTGTCCGGTGCGCCGTCCGCCGACAGCAGCACCGCCACCCAGCGCGAGCCCTCGAACTGGGCGCAGACCACCATGGCGATGACCGTAAGCGGCGTGGACAGGAACATGCCCGGCACCCCCCAGATCGCCCCCCAGAAGGCCAGGGCCAGGAGGACGGCGACCGGGTCGATGTTCAGGCTGTCGCCCTGCATGCGCGGCAGGATCACATTGCCAACCACGAACTGGATGGACTGCAACACCCCCAGCAGGACGGCGGCCTGCCAGAGGGTCTCGAACTGGACCAGGGCGAACAGGGGCGGCGCCAGGATGCCGATCGCCCCGCCGATGATCGGGATGTAGGAGGCGATGAAGATCAGGAAGGCCCAGAAGACGGCGTTGTCCAGGCTGACCACCACCATCACCGCCCAGGAGGCGACAGCGATCATCAGGCCGGTGACGGTCTGGACCCAGAGGTACTGCTCCACCCCGTCGCGGATGCGCAGGAAGGCCTCCATGGCCTCGTGCCGGCGGGCGCGGCCGCCGAACAGGCTGACCAGCTTGCGCTCGAAGCTCCGGCGCGAGGCCAGGATGAAGCCCAGATAGATCAGGATGAAGACGGCGTTGGAGGCGAAGTTCTGGAAGCCCTTGGCAACGTCGCCCAGGTACTTCGACGGGTTCAGCCGGTTGATCAGCTCGTCCAGGGTCGGCGCCACGTCCAGGTGGGCCAGGACCGAGACCTTGGCGATCAGGGCGTTCAGCTTCGGCAGGTAGGTGATCAGCTGGGTGGCGAAGGTGGTGGCGTTGTCAGCCACCACGAAGACCGCCGCGCCGAACAGCAGGATCGACAGGACGATGGCGATGGGCAGGGCCGTGCGCTTGGAGATCCAGGTCACCCGGCGCTCCAGCACGCGGGCGAAGCCGTCAATGACGATGGCCAGGAACAGGGCCATGGCCGGCGGGGTGACGATGTCGGCCAGGGCGTAGAGCGCCGCGCCGCAGGCGATGACGGCCAGGAGCAGCAGGGCGGGCGAAGTGTCGTTCCGGGCGGGCATGGCGTCTGGCGCGCTCTCCGAAGCAGGCGGATGAGCGACGGTAACGCGAGTCCGAGGGCAAAGTGACGGCGTTCTTGTCGCGCCCAAACCCCATTCTTGGAAAACTTGGCCCCATTCTTGGGAAACGGGGCCGCCAGATCCGGTGTTTTCCGAAAAATCAGGGTCTCACCCCGGCCTGGGCGGGGCGCCGGTGGCGAAGCGGGGCGGGCGCGGTTAGCCTGCGCGCCGCGACAGTTCACGAGGCTTCCATGGCAGACGATGGCGTCCTGATCGGCTATTCCGACCATCCCCAGATGCTGCGGCTCGACCGCGCCAATCGCCACGGCCTGGTGGCCGGCGCTACGGGCACGGGCAAGACCGTCACCCTGCAGGCCCTGGCCCAGGGGCTGTCCGACGCCGGGGTCCCGGTGTTCGCCGCCGACGTGAAGGGCGACCTGTGCGGGATCGCCGCGCCCGGAACGCCCAACGAGAAGATGCTGGCGCGAGCCAAGGCCATGAACCTGGAGCTGCGCCCGGACGGCGCGCCGGTGGTGTTCTGGGACCTGTTCGGCCAGGCCGGCCATCCGATCCGCGCCACGATCTCGGAAATGGGTCCGCTGCTGATCTCGCGGATGCTGGAGCTGAATGACGTTCAGGAGGGCGTGCTGACCGTGGTGTTCCGCGCCGCCGACGACGAGGGCCTGCTGCTGCTGGACCTGAAGGACCTGCAGGCGGCCCTGAGCTTCGCCGCCGAGCACGCTTCGGAGCTGGGCGCCAAGTACGGCAATGTCTCGCCGGCCACGGTCGCCACCATCCAGCGCAAGCTGCTGGTGCTCGAGGACCAGGGCGGCGCCCAGCTGTTCGGCGAGCCGGCGCTCGAGCTGTCGGACCTGATGCGCAAGGACGGCGCGGGCCGCGGCTTCGTCAACGTCCTGGCCGCCGACAAGCTGATCGCCAGCCCCAGGCTCTATGCGACCTTCCTGTTGTGGCTCTTGTCAGAGCTGTTCGAGGAGCTGCCGGAGGTGGGCGATCCCGACAAGCCCAAGCTCGCCTTCTTCTTCGACGAGGCCCACCTCCTGTTCCGCGACGCCCCCAAGGCTCTGCTGGAAAAGGTCGAGCAGGTGGTGCGCCTGATCCGCTCCAAGGGGGTAGGCGTCTATTTCGTCACCCAGAACCCGGCGGATATCCCCGAGACGGTGCTGGGCCAGCTGGGCAACCGCATCCAGCATGCGCTGCGCGCCTATACGCCCGTGGAGCAGCGGGGCCTGAAGGCCGCCGCCGACAGTTTCCGGCCCAACCCGGCCTTCGACACCGCGCAGACCATCCAGGCCCTGGGCGTGGGCGAGGCCCTGGTCTCGGTGCTGGACGAGAAGGGCGCCCCCACCATGGTGGAGAAGACCCTGATCCGGCCGCCGGCCTCCCGCCTTGGGCCGCTGACTCCGCTGGAGCGGGCCGAGGTCATGTCGCGCTCGCCGGTGCGGGGGCTCTATGACCAGGCCGAGGATCGCGAGTCGGCCTTCGAGACCTTGCAGGCCCGCGCGGCCCAGGCCGCCGCCGAGCCTGCCGAACCCGCGCCGCGCAAGGGCGGGGCGGTTCCTCGCACCGCGCCCGAGCGTGAGGCCCAGGACCGCGACACGCCCCGGCCCCGCGCCTCCAACCGCCAGACGGCCATGGAAGCTTTCGCCATCTCGATGGTTCGCACCATCGGAACCCAGGTCGGGCGCGAGCTGATCCGCGGCGTGCTGGGGGGCTTAAGCGGCGGCAGCCGTCCGACCCGGCGCCGGCGCTACTGATCGGCCATCGCCAGGGTGTCGCGCAGCAGGGCGGACAGCTCCTCGCTGCGGAACGGCTTGCGCAGGACGGGCCAGGTCACTGGGCCGCGGCCGTCGTCGAAGCGCTCGCCCGCATAGCCGGTGGTGAGCAGGATCGGCAGGTCGGGCCGGCGGACCTGGACGGCGCGGGCCAGCTCGACCCCGTTCATGCCGCCCGGCATGACAATGTCCGACAGCATCAGGTCAAAGGTCTCGCCCGCGTCCAGCCGGGTGAGGGCGGCGGCGGCGTCCGAGGCCGTGGTCACCTGGCATCCCAGGTCCGCCAGCAGGGTCTCGGTGACCGCCCGAACTTCGGGATCGTCCTCGACCAGCAGCACATGGGCGGCCAGCCCGGCCTCATCGAACGGGTCCTCCTCGGGGTCCGCCGACCCGACGGCCTCGCCTGAGGCGGCGGGCAGGAACAGGGTGACGGCGCAGCCCTGGCCTGGGGCGCTGTCAATGACCACCGCGCCGCCGCATTGGCGCACGAAGCCATAGACCTGGGCGAGGCCGAGGCCCGTGCCCTTGCCCACCTCCTTGGTGGTGAAGAAGGGTTCGAAGGCGCGGGACGCCACCTCGGCGTCCATGCCTGGCCCGTCGTCCGCCACGCAGATCGCCAGATAGGTCCCCGCCGAGGCGCCCTGGACCTCACCGGCCCCCAAGTCCCGCCGTCGGGCCTCAACGGTGATGCGCCCAGCCTGGCCCACCGCGTCCGAGGCGTTGACCACCAGGTTCAGCAGGGCGGCCTCAAACTGCGCCGAGTCCAGCCGCGCCACGCCCAGGTCCGGGTCGGCGTCGACGCTCAAGGTCACGCCGGCGCCCACCGCCCGACGCACCAGGGGCTCGACCTGCGAGATCAGGGCGGCGAGGTCCAGCACCTCGGGTTTCAGTTCCTGGCGCCGGGCGAAGGCCAGCAGCTGGCGGGTCAGGCGCTCGCCCCGCCGGCCCGCCGCCAAGGCCGCCTCGGCGAGGCGGGTCACCCTTTCGATGTCGTCGGGACGGCGCTGGATCATGTCCAGCCCGCCGATGATCACGGTCAGCAGGTTGTTGAAGTCGTGGGCCACGCCGCCGGTCAGGCGTCCGATGGTCTCCAGGCGCTGGGCCTGGGCCAGGGCGGCCTCGGCCCTGGCGCGCTCCTCAAGACTCGCTTCGAGCTCACGCGTGCGGGCGGCGACGGCGGCCTCCAGGTGGCTGCGGGCCTCGACGATCTCGGTGATGTCCGAGGACGACCCGAACCAGCGGCGGATGGAGCCATCGTCCTCCAGGACGGCCGCCGCCCGGCCGTGGAACCAGCGCCAGACGCCGTCATGGCGGCGGATCCGGTACTCCACCAGGAAGGGTTCGCCCGAGGCGACGGCGGCGTTCCAGGCGCTGATCACACGCGCCCGGTCGTCAGGGTGGATCGCCTCCAGCCAGCCCTCGCCGCGATGTTGCTCTGCGGGCACGCCGGTATAGGCCACCCACTGCGGGCTCAGATAATCGCAAAAGCCGTCGATGCGGTTGGACCACAACAGCTGCGGCAGGGAATCGACCAGGGCCCTGACACGGGACTCCCCGGCCCGCAGCGCCGTCTCGGCCTGGCGTCGGTCGGTGATGTCGACGCAGGCGCCGATATAGCCGCGGAAGGTCCCGTCGGCGTCGATGCTGGGGGTCGCGACCTCGTCGATCCAGCGGTGCTGGCCGCCGGCGTTGCGCAGGCGATACTCGATGCGCAGGGGCTCGCGGCGTCCGAAGTGGGTTTCATAGGCCCCCAGCAGGCGCTCGAGATCATCGGGGTGCACGCCCTCGGTCCAGCCCCGGCCCAGCTCCGCTTCCAGGCTGCGGCCGCGGAAGTCCAGCCAGGAGGTGTTGAACCAGGTGGCGCCCATCTTGTGGCCGCTCATCCAGATCATCACCGGGGCGGTGTTGGCGATGTGCTCGAACTCGTCGCGGCTGCGCCGGGCCGCGGCCTCAGCGGCGCGCTGGGCGGTGATGTCGCGATAGGTGGCGGCGATCTCGCCATCCAGCCGCATGGCCGACGAGCGCATCCAGCGCTCTTCACCGTCGATCAGCCGGCGCACCTCGATGTCGTCCGGGCCGCCGGCCTCATAGGCCTCCACCAGGCGTTGGACCATTTCTGCGCCGGTCGTATCCGGAAACACCTCGCGCACCCGGCGCCCCAGCAGGCCCTGACCTTCCGGCGCGGTGCGCTCGGCGGCGGCGTTGGCGTAGGTCCAGGTGAAGTCGACGATCTGGCCGGCCTCGCGCACCGGCGCCAGGATGACGAAGGCGTCCAGGGACTGCTGGTGCATCACCGTGAGCCGCCGCGCCAGCACGTCGCCCCGACGCAGGGCGCGGCGCAGGACGGTGGCGATCCAGACGGTCACGGCCGCGGTCAGGGTGAACAGCAGCAGCTGCAGGTGCTGGGCGCGGAACACCTCCGGCGCGGCGTCGTGTGGAATGAACAGGACCCAGATAGCGGCGACGCTGGCCGCCGTGGCGATCAATCCCCCGCGGACGCCGCGCACCAGGGCGCCGACCAGGACGGTGGGGAAGAAGGCCATGAAATTCGGGGAGGCGGGCACGAACAGCCCGACCAGGGCGCGGGCCGCGATGGCCACGGCCAGGGCGCCAAAGATGGCGGCATAGGCGACGGCGGGACGCTCAAGGTCGGAAATCGAACGGCCGGCCCACCGCGCGTCCATGATGTCGTCGTCCCCCAAAAGGCCCGACAACAGTCAGCCCTGAACCGCCCAGAACGCGCAAGCGGATCAAGGGTTCCCGCGGCGACCGAAGCCGCCGCGGGTAGAAGTCTCTTAGCGCGGGGCCATCCGGATGGCGCCGTCCAGACGGACGTCTTCACCGTTGAAGTAGCTGTTGGTGATCATGGTCAGGGCCAGGTGAGCGTACTCATCCGGGTTGCCGAGGCGCTTCGGGTGCGGGACCTGGGCGCCCAGGGCGGCCTTCACGGCTTCCGGCGCGGCGGCCAGCAGCGGGGTGTTGAAGATGCCCGGCAGGATGGTGTTGACGCGGATGCCGTCGTTGGACAGGTCGCGGGCGATCGGCAGGGTCATGCCGATGACGCCGGCCTTCGAGGCCGAATAGGCCGCCTGGCCGATCTGGCCGTCTTCACCGGCCACGGAGGCGGTGTTGACGATGGCGCCGCGGTCGCCGCAGGGCAGCGGGTCCAGGCTCATCATGCCGGCCGCCGACTTGGCGATGCAGCGGAAGGTGCCGACCAGGTTGATCTGGATGATGAAGTTGAAGGAATCCAGCGGGAAGTGCTTGATCTCGCCGGTGGCCTTGTCGCGGCTGGCGGTCTTGATCGCGTTGCCGGTGCCGGCGCAGTTCACCAGGATGCGCTCCTGGCCGATGGCGGCGCGGGCCTTGGCGAAGCCGGCGTCGACGTCTTCTTCCGAGGTCACATTGACCTTGCAGAACACGCCGCCCAGTTCCTTGGCGAGGGCCTCGCCCTTGGCTTCGTTCAGGTCGAAGATGGCGATCTTGACGCCCTGCGCGGCCAGGGCGCGAGCGGTGGCCTCACCGAGGCCGGAGGCGCCGCCGGTGATGACGGCGGAAATGGAGGAATCGAGTTTCATGGACGCTACGCTCCCGTTCTCGGTTAGGTTGGAGAAACCGTTGGAAGCCGAGCCTTTAGCCCGATGAGCGCCGCGCACAAAGATTCACGCCACGTCAACGGCGCCGGATTCGATCCCAAGGCGCCGCTGGACCCGTCGAAAGCCCTGGCTCCGGCGGTGGTTCAAGTGAACGAACGGCGGGTCGCCAAGGGCTTCTGGCCCAAGATCCGCAAGGTGGCGACACAGGTTCCCTTCGCCGCCGACGCGCTCTCGGTCTGGTTCTGCGCCCGCGACCCGGCCACGCCCACGGCGGCCAAGGGGCTGATGATGGCGGCCCTGGCCTATTTCGTCCTGCCCACCGACGCGATCCCTGATTTTCTGGGGGTGCTGGGCTTTACGGACGACGCCGCGGTGTTCGCGGCCCTGATCGCGGTGATCGGCAAGAACCTGAAGGCCGAGCACAAGGACGCCGCCCGGGCGGTCCTGGAGAAGGTTGCGGCTGAGGACTAGTCGGCGGCCAGCGCCGCCGCCTTGGCCTGCTGCTGCTCGCGCCAGGTGATGAACAGGGTTGAGGCGACCACGATGCCAGCCCCGATCAGGGTCGCCGGGCCGGGCAGCTCATGGAACAGCAGGAAGCCGGCCAGGGTGGTGAAGACCAGCCGCACATAGTCGATGGGGGCCATTGCGCCGGCGTCGCCGATGGCCATGCCCTGGATGTAGCAGGCCTGGGTGATGGTCCCCATGACCCCCATCAGGCACAGAAGGACCAGGTCCATGGGCGCGGGCCAGCGCCAGGCGAGAAACGCGCCGGGCAGGGCCAGGACCAGGCCCAGGGTCGCCGACCAGACCAAAAGCACCATGGGCGAGTGGTCGCGGGTCATCACCTTCATGCCGGTGATAGTCAGGGCGAACAGGAAGGATGAGCCCAGCATGGCGAGCGCCGGCACGCCGACCTCGAAATGCCCGCCGGCGCCCGGCCGGATCATGATCAGCACGCCTGCGAAGCCGACCAGGGCCGCGCCGATCCGCAATGGCCCCACATGCTCGCGCACCACGAAGGCGGCCAGCGGCACGAGCCAGAGGGTGCGGGTGAAGGAGAGCGCATTGGCGTCGGCCAGCGGCATCTTCTGGAAGGCGTAGAAGGACAGGATCATGCCCACCGTCCCCGCCGCCGACCGGAACAGGAGGATGCCCGGGCGGGTGGTGGCGAAGGCGGCGCCTCGGTGGCGCAGGATCACCGGCGCCAGGACCGCAAAGCCCGCCAGCTGCCGATAGAAGGTCTGCAGGGACGGCGGATAGTCGTTCCCTAAGAACTTCACCAGGGTGGTCATGGCGGTGAAGGCGAGGGCCGAGGCCAGCATCCACAAGGCCCCGCGCACATTGGGCGCGAGGCTCGCGGTGCGGGCGGCGAGGGTGGAAGTCACCCTGCGTCCTGGCCCGCCATCTGGGTCATGAAGGTCTCGCCAAAGATCTGGGCGAAGGGCGAGCCGGCGTTGGGATCCCAGCTATGGCGCCCGCCGACGGTGATGCCGCCGTCCACCACCAGGTGGATGCCGGAGACGAAGGCCGAGGCGTCGGACGCCAGGTAGAGCGCGGCCTGGGCGATGTCGTCCGGCAGGCCGGCCTTGGGCACCGGCTGGGCGCTGGCGGCGTTCTGGGCGACCATGGCGGCCAGCTGGTCGGCGCCCTCGCGGGGCATGCCCAGGGTGGCGCCGAAGATCGAGGTGGCGATCAGGCCCGGGCAGATGGCGTTGACCCGGATCTTCTGCGGCGACAGCTGGGCGGCGGCGCAGCGGCTCATATGGATGACGCCGGCCTTGGCCGTGGAATAGGCGATGGGGCCAAAGCCCGCCTGCAGGCCGGCGATGGAGGCGGTGTTGATGATCGAACCGCCGCCGCGTTCCAGCATCAGCGGAACGGCGTGCTTCATGCCCAGCGCCGGGCCGCGGACCAGGATGTCGAAGATCCAGTTCCAGCCGTCGGCGGTCACCTCGGTGATGGCGCCCATGCGGTCGGAGATGCCGGCGTTGTTGAACAGGATGTCCAGGCCGCCGAAGGCGCTTTTGGCCAGGTCGAGGGCGGCCTTAATCTCGTCCTCGGAGGTGACGTCACAGTGGGCGTAGCGGACGCGGCCTTCGAACCGCTTCTCCAGCATGGCGCCCTTTTCGTCCTGGATGTCGGCGGCGACGACCTGGGCGCCCTCCGCGACGAACAGCTCCACCGTGCCGAGGCCGATGCCTGAGCATCCGCCGGTGATGACCGCGACCTTGCCGTCCAGACGACCCGCCATGTTCCGTTCCCTCCGCCCTGATTGTTCAGGTTATCGTTGATCAGTAGACGCGGGGTCAGTCCGCGTCGAGGAGATTTCCAGAGGTGTCATCCTGGTTTCGGCGCAGCCGAAGACCGGGACCTATAGACACCGATTTGTCCGGAGAGCCCCGCGCGTCTGGGTCCCGGACAAGCCGCTGGCGCGGCTTTCCGGGATGACGCTTGGGATCAGTCGATGGTCACGACCACCTTGCCCATGGCCTTGCGGCTGCCCAGGTGAGCGATGGCTTCGGCGCCACGGGTGAGCGGGAAGTGCTCCGAGACGAAGGGCTTCACCTTGCCCTGGGCGTAGAGGTCCAGCAGGTCGCGGATGGACTCCTGGAACTTGTCCGGGTTCTTGGCGGTCCAGGCGCCCCAGAACACGCCGACGATGTCACAGCCCTTCAGCAGGGCCAGGTTCAGCGGGATCTTCGGGATGTCGCCGGCGGCGAAGCCAACCACCAGATAGCGGCCTTCCCAGGCGATGGAGCGCAGGGCCGGTTCGGCATAGGCGTCGCCGATGGCGTCATAGATGACGTCGGCGCCGTTGGGACCGCAGGCTTCCTTGAACTTCTCGGCCAGGGCCTTCTGACCGTCACGGTCGAAGGGGCCGCGGCCATAGACGACGCCGGCGTCGGCGCCGCGGGCGATGGCCAGGTCGACCTTCTCCTGGGTGGAGCAGCCGGCGATCACGCGGGCGCCCATGGCCTTGGCCAGCTCTACGGCCGCCAGACCGACGCCGCCGGCGGCGCCCAGGACCAGCAGGGTTTCGCCCGCCTTCAGCTTGGCGCGGTCCACCAGGGCGTGGAACGAGGTGCCGTAGGTCATCAGGAAGGCGGCCGCCTCGTCGAAGGGCATGGCGTCCGGGATGGTGGTCAGGCGATTGGCCGGAACCACGACTTCCTCGGCCAGGGCCCCGTTGCCCATCTGGGCCAGGATGCGGTCGCCCGGCTTCACGTTGGTGACGCCCTCGCCCACCGACTTAACGACGCCCGACAGCTCACCGCCCGGCGCGAAGGGCCGCGGCGGCTTGAACTGGTACTTGTCCTCGATGATCAGCACGTCGGGGAAGTTGATGCCCACGGCCTTCACGGAGATCACCGCCTGGCCGGGGCCGGCCACGGGGGAGGGAATGTCCTCGAGCACCAGGGTGTCCGGCCCGCCCACGACCTTGCTCAACAACGCCTTCATGTCCGTCCTCCGAAATGCGGAATTCTGAATTGGGCCGGACGCTAGCCCAGCCGCCGCGCCCGCGAAAGGCGTGCTGCAAACATTTGTTTGAACGACTTGCGTATGGGACGCGCGGCGCGTCCAATCGCGGCATGACCCAGGATCTCGCCGCCCGCCGCCTCCAGACCGTCCGCGACCACATGGCGCTGGAGGTCACCCACGATTGGGACGGGGTGATCGCCACCTTCGACCACCCCCGCTACGAGATGGCCACCGGGGCGGTGTTCGACGGCGAGGCCGCCGTGCGCCGCTATTTCGACCTGTCGCGCACCCCCTTCCCGGACCAGGGCAACGAGATCATCGCCATCGCCCATGACGGCGACAGCGTGCTTGTGGAGTTCTGGCTGACCGGCACCCACACCGGCCCCCTGCGCGTGGCCGGCAAGACGGTCGAGGGCACGGGCAAGGCCTTCAAGGTGCGCATGGCCGCCAGCTTCGAATTCGCCCCGAACTCGGACCGGATCGTGTGCGAGCGGCCCTATTTTGATGGGACCGCCGTCCCCCGGGCGCTCGGCCTGATCTGACCGATTTGGAGCCGACGCCCGTTCGCCCTATATTCCCGCCCTTCACCACGGGGATTTCCTTTTGGGCGTTACGCTGGACCTCTCGCGCGGCGCGGCTTCCGCCACGCCTGTTCTGACCAACCTTTCGGGGATGACCCGCAAGGCGCTGGCCGACGCCCTGATCGCGGCCGAGGTGGTGCGGCCTGAGAAGGCCAAGATGCGGGCCAGCCAGCTGTGGCGCTGGATCCACCACTATGGCGTGACCGACTTCGCCGCCATGACCGACGTGGCCAAGGAGACCCGTGCGGCCCTAGCCGAGAAATTCACCCTGGTCCGCCCCGAGGTGGTGGAGCGCCAGGTGTCCAAGGACGGCACCCGCAAGTGGCTGATCCGCATGGCCCCGGGGATCGAGGTCGAGACCGTCTACATCCCTGACGTTGGCCGCTCGGGCGCCCTGTGCGTCTCGTCCCAGGTGGGCTGCACGCTCAACTGCACCTTCTGCCACACCGGCACCCAGGCCCTGGTGCGTAACCTGACCGCCGCCGAGATCGTGGCCCAGGTGCAGGTGGCCCGCGACGACCTGGGCGAATGGCCCAGCCCCAAGGAGGACCGCCGGCTCTCGAACATCGTGTTCATGGGCATGGGCGAGCCGCTCTACAATCTCGACAATGTCGCCGACGCCATCGACATCATCGCCGACAACGAGGGCATCGCCATCTCGCGCCGGCGGATCACCGTCTCGACCTCCGGCGTCGTGCCGGAGCTGAAGGCGCTGGGCGAACGCACCCAGGCCATGCTGGCCATTTCGCTGCACGCCACCAATGACGAGCTGCGCAACGTCCTGGTGCCGCTCAACAAGAAGTACCCGATCGCCGAGCTGATGGCCGGCATCCGGGGCTATCCGGGCCTCGGCAACGCCCGCCGGGTGACCTTCGAGTACGTGATGCTGAAGGGCGTCAATGACAGCCCGGCCGAGGCCAAGGCCCTGGTTCAGCTGCTGAAGGGCATTCCGTCCAAGATCAACCTGATCCCGTTCAATCCCTGGCCGGGCACGGACTACCAGTGCTCGGACTGGAAGACGATCGAGGCCTTCGCCGCGGTGCTGAACCGGGCGGGCTACGCCTCGCCGATCCGCACGCCGCGCGGCCGGGACATCCTGGCGGCCTGTGGCCAGCTGAAGAGCGAGAGCGAGAAGCTGCGAGCCAGCGCCCGACGCAAGCTCGCGGCCGAAGCCGCCGCCGCCCCCGAAGAGACCGCGTGAGGCGAACGGCCTTGCCGAATGCGGGCCGTATCCGCCAATGACCGTCTGACCGAACCGCCCCGGAGCCCCATGCCCCAGTCCCCGGAAATCCAGGCCTTCGCCACCGGCTTCCCGCTGACCCTGCTGCACGCCGGGGTTACGGTCCTGATCCTGTTCCTGGGCGCCGCCCTCTATGTGCTGCTGACCCCGCACAAGGAGATCTCGCTGATCCGCGAGGGGAACTCGGCCGCCGCCATCTCGCTGGGCGGGGTGATGCTGGGCCTGGCCATTCCGCTGGCGGTGTCCCTGACCGCCTCGACCTCGATCATCGAGATCGGCATCTGGGGCGCGGCCACCGTCATGGTCCAGCTGCTTATCTTCCGTGGCGTGGATTTCCTGCTGCGCGGCCTGCCCCAGCGGATCCAGGAGGGCGAGGTCTCGGCCGCCGCCCTGCTCGTGGGCGCCAAGATCTCCACCGCCATCATCCTGGCCGCCGCGGTCGCCGGCTGATCGATGCACTATCCGCGGCTGCCTGACTGGCTGGTCTATGGGGCGGTGGTGCTCGCCCTGCTGATCGCCGCCGTGGGGCGCCAGGAACGGGCCGACGCCCCGCCGCCGCCGCCGCCGGTGCCGGGGGAGGAGGGCCTGCCGCTGGGTCCGGCCTCGCCCTTCGATCCCGCCGTTGTCGTCGACGTCCCGGGTAAGGCCGAGCCGGGCACCGGCACCGCCTTCTCCATCGCCGACCGCGGCGTCTGGGTCACCGCGCGCCATGTGGTGGACGGCTGCTCAAAGGCCGCCATCGTGGTGGCCGAGGGCCGGGGCGTTGAGGCTCAGGTCCATATCGATCCGCACAGCGAAGCCGCGATCCTGACCACCGAGGGGGGCGCTCCGCCCCTGCCGCTCGGCCTGGCCATCAAGCTGCGCCGGGGGGACCGGGCCTTCCATCCGGGCTTCCCGCAGGGCTCGCCGGGCGAGGCCACCTCGCGCCTGCTGGGCCGGGAGAACCTGATGGTCCGCGGCCGTGGCGCGCGGACCGAGCCTGTTCTGGTCTGGGCCGAGACCGGCCGCACCGATGGCTTGAAGGGCACTTTGGCCGGCCTGTCCGGCGCTCCGGCCCTGGACAATGCGGGGCGGGTGATCGGAGTGACGGTGGCTGAGGCGCCGCGCCGGGGCCGGATCTACACCACCGCGCCGGAGACCCTGGCCGCGACCCTGAATTCGGCCCACGAGAACCCGGCGGCCTTCGCGGTCGGTGAGCAGGTCTCGGTGGAGAACTATGGCCGGGTGGCTGACGCACTGCGCCGCGACCTGCGGGTGGCCCAGGTTATCTGCCTGGGCGGCGCGGCCCCGGCGCCGGGCGCCCATCCGCCGCCGGGCCAGACCCCTAGCTGACCGCAGGCGTTTCCGGCGGCGCGGCCTTGGCTGACCGAGCGGCGACGATGAAGGTCAGCAGCACCCCCAGCACCCCCAGGGCGGCCGAATAGACGAAGAAGGTGACGTACCCGGCGCCCAGGGCCTGGGCGGACACGTGCGACTTCTCCATGGCGCTGGCGAAGGCTTCCTGGGGCAGGGCGCTGAACAGGCCCTTCAGGCCGGCGATCGCCCCACCATGGTCGGCCGAGGCCGCGGCGGCCTCGACGATGCGCCCCGACTGCGAGGCGACCAGCTTGCCCAGCAGGGCGTAGAAGGACGAGAACATCGCGTACTGGGTGGCGGTGAACCCCTCCCCGGTCAGGCTGGACATGTAGGCGATCAGGCAGGTGCCGGCGAAGCCGGAGGCGATATTGTCCACGCCGATGGCCACCGACAGGGCCCACAGCTGCGGCCCCTGCATGGCCAGCCAGGCGAAGATCAGGTTGGAGATGGGACCTGCGAAGGCGCCGATGATCAGGGCCCGCATCAGGCCAAGCCGCGCCACCGCGAAGCCGCCCAGGCCCACCCCGATCACGGACATCACCACGCCCAGGCCCTTGCGGACCTCGGCGATCTGCAGCTTGTCGAAGCCGAGGTCGATGTAGAACGGGTTCATGATGTTGAGCACGAAGTCGCTCAGCCGGTAGACGCAGATCAGGGCCAGGATCAGGCCCGCGACCCCCGCATAGCGCTTGAAGAAGTCGATGAACGGATCGGCGAGCGCGCTGGACAGGTAGATGCCGGGCCGGGTCTTGAGGCCCGGAATGGGCAGGGCCGCGGCCACCACCACCAAGGTCCCGACCACAATCCCGGCCAGCTGGACGAAAATGCCGGTTCCCTTGGCCTCCCAGGCGGCGGCCAGGGCCTCGCCGGTCGCGCCCTGGCCCAGGGCGGACAACAGGCCCTTGAGCAGGCTGGCGTCCCCCGCCAGGCCCGAGCCGAAGATCATGCCCCCCAGCACCACCACGGCCAGGCGGGCCAGCCATTCGATGACATCGCGGGCGGGCGCCTCGGGCGCGTCCTTGTAGTCGATGGGCCGGATCTGGTGGGCGGCTTCGCGGGGCGCGCCGAACACGCCCAGGACGCCGATGGCCATCAGCACGGCCATGGCGGCGTAGGACAGGTTCCAGCCGACCACTTCCGACATCAGCAGCGGCGCGACGCCCGCGACGATGATGGCGATCCGGTAGCCCCACTGGTAGGCGGCGGCCATCGCGCCTTGCCGTTCCTCAGTGACCGCCTCGATCCGCCACGCGTCGATGACGATGTCCTGGGTCGCCGAGACGAAGCCGACGAACACCGCGAAGGCGGCCATCAGCGGCAGGCCGGTCTTCGGATTGGCGCCGGAGATCAGCCACAGGCCCAGGATGATCAGGGCCTGGCAGGCCAGCATCCAGGAGCGCCGATGGCCCAGCCAGGCGGTCAGGCCCGGGATCTTCGCCCGGTCGACCAGGGGCGCCCAGAGCAGTTTCAGGGAATAGGCCAAGGTCGCCAGGCTGAAGAAGCCGATCACTTCCAGGCTCAGGCCTGCGTCGCGCAGCCAGGCCGAGAGGGTGTCGAAGATCAGCAGGTTGGGCAGGCCCGAGGCGAAGCCCAGGGCCAGCATGACCAGGCTCCGGCGCTCGCCATAGACGGCGATGGCGCTCCACAGACTGGGCTTCGGCTCGGCGGCGTCGGTCATCTGGCGGTCCCCCATCGGGGCCGGCCCGCCCCGTTTCAGCTGACCTTGGCGTGGTCCGTCGTCGGCGTCCAGCCGCCCCGGGCCAGGCGGGCCAGCACCCCGCGCAGGGCGTCGGCGGACAGGGGCTTGACCAGGAAGTCGTCCATGCCGGCGTCCAGGCAGGCGTGGCGGTCGTCTTCAAAGGCGTTGGCGGTCAGGGCCACGACCGGGGTGGCGACGCCCTGGGCCCGCAGCCGACGGGTGGCCTCCAGGCCGGACATGCCGGGCATGCGCATGTCCATCAGGATCAGGTCGTAGGCGCCGACGGCCAGGGCCGCCAGGGCCTCGTCGCCGCCGGTGGCGTGGTCCACCTTGCAGCCCTCGCGGGTCAAAAGGGTGCGGGCCAGAAGGGCGTTGATCGGATTGTCCTCGACCAGCAGGATCCGCGCGCCAGGGGCCGCGGCGGGGGCCACGCGCTCGTCCTCGGCGGCGTGGCGGGCGGCGTCCTGGCCCAGGGCCGCCTGGACCCGTTCGGCCAGGGAGGCCCGGCGCAGGGGCTTGATCAGGTAGCCGGCATAGCCTGCGGCGCGATAGTCGGCGATGCGGCCGCGCTCCTCCGGATTGAGCAGCACCAGGGCGGGGCGGTCGTCCGGCGGGGCGGAGCCGGCCAGGGCGTGGTCGATCAGGACGACCTCGGCCTCGGCCGGCAGGGCCTCCAGCGTCTCGTGCAGCGAGGCTTGGGCGCCGCAGGCGCTCAGCTGCATCTCGGCGGCCAGGGCGGTCACCGGATTGGCGCAGGCCACGGCCACCCGGCGGCCGGCCAGGCTGTCGTCCGTGTTTGCGGGGGTCAGAGGGGCGGTGATCTCGATCCAGAAGGCGGCCCCGCCGCCGGGGGCCGAGCCGACGCCGGCCTCGCCGCCCATGGTCTGGGCCAGGGTGCGAACGATGGCCAGGCCCAGGCCCGCGCCGCCCAGCTGGACGCCGTCATGCACCGGATCGGCCTGGCCGAAGGCCTCGAAGATCTTCTCGCGGTCCGCCTCGGCGACGCCGGGGCCGGTGTCCTCCACCGTCAACCGCAGCCGGTCAGGGCCGGTCACCTCAGCGTGGACCAGGACGCCGCCCTTGGGCGTGAACTTGATGGCGTTGCCGGCGAAGTTCAGCAGCACCTGGCGCAGGCGGCCCTCGTCGGCGAAGGCGCGGCCCAGGCCGGCGGGCGCCGCCCAGGCGACCTCAAGCCCCTTTTCCTGGGCCCGCGGCGCCATCAGTTCGCAGACCCCGCGCAACAGGTCCTCGACCTCGAACTCAGCGGGGACCAGCTCGACCTTGCCGGCGCCCAGCTTGGCGAAGTCCAGCACGTCATTGACCAGGCCCAGCAGGTGTTGGCCGGACTCGCGCAGGGCCGCCACATAGGTGCGCTGCTCGTCGGTGAGGCCGGTGCCTTCCAGGAGCCGGGCCATGCCCAGCACCCCGTTCAGGGGCGTGCGGAACTCATGGCTCAAAGCGGCCAGGTGTTCGGCGGTGATGCGGGGCGGCGCGGGCGGGCTCATCTTGGACGCGGAGCCTAGCCGGCACGGCTTAACGGGCGGTCAAGCCGCGGCGGGATCAGTCCTCGCGGCCCATCTCGCGGGCCAGGGCGATCAGGGCCTGGCGGGCGCTGGCACGGTCGATCTCGGCGAAGGCCTGCAAAAGCTCCAGGGCGCCGGGCGCGGCCAGGGACTGGAGCAGGGCCTCGGCCTCGCCGCCGCCGGCCGCCTCCTCGCCCACCAGCCAGCCGACGCTGGTGTCCAGGGCGCGGGCCACGGCGACCAGGGTTGAGCCCGACACCCGGTTGGCGCCGCGCTCATACTTCTGCACCTGCTGGAACGTGACGCCGATCCGCGCCGCCAGGGCGGCCTGGGTCAGGTTGAGGGATTTGCGGCGCAGCCGGATGCGCGCGCCGATGGCCATGTCGATGGGATCCGGTCCCGGAGCATCGTCTAGGGGCATGTCGCCTCCAATCCACAAGCCGCCAGTCTCTGACCTGGTTGAGGCCATTGCATGGCGCTGGACGGCAAAGGCCGAGCCCCTTCAGCTTCGGCGTCTTCGGGCCTGGGCGCAAGCTGAGCCATGGTTCTTTGGCTGCGATCGATTGGCGCCACGATGAGTTGATCTGCTTCAAAGCGACCCCGCGCCGGGCCGGTCAGTTTTCTTCCACAGACCGGACGCGCGAGGCGCGCCGGGCCAAGGGAGCGGAACATGGGCGAGCGGAACGATCTGGCCGGCAAGGCGGCCCTGGTCACCGGCGCGGCGGGCGCCATCGGGGCGGCGACGGTCAAGCTATTGCTGGAACGCGGGGCGAGCGTGGCGGCGGTGGACCGCCCTGGCGTATCCTTCGCGCCGCTGATCGCGGCCTGCGGCGAGGCCGAGAACCTGGTGACCCTGGAGGCAGACGTCAGCGACGAGGGCCAGGTCGCCGACTATGTGAGCCTGGCGCGGCAGGCCTTCGGCCGCATCGACATCTTCTTCAACAACGCCGGGATCGAAGGCGTGGTGAAGACCGTCCCCGACTATCCGCTGGAGGAGTTCCAGAAGGTCATGTCGGTCAATGTGATCGGGGTGTTCCTGGGCATGAAGCATGTGATCCCGGTGATGGCGGCCCAGGGCGGCGGCGCGATCATCAACATGTCCAGCGTCGCCGGCCTGATCGGCTCGCCGGGGCTATCGGCCTATGTGGCCTCCAAGCACGCGGTGATCGGCCTGACCCGCTCGGCGGCGGCGGAATGGGCCAGCCACGGAGTGCGGATCAACACCGTCAATCCCGGCCCCATCGAGAGCCGGATGATGCGCTCCATCGAGGGCGGCGTCTCGCCGGCCGGCGCCCAGAAGGCCCACGAGCAGTTCGCCCAACTGATCCCCGCCGGCCGCTATGGGACCCCGGAGGAGGTGGCGCGGCTTGTGGCCTTCCTGGGATCCGACGACGCGGCCTATCTCAACGGCTCCGTCTATGTGGTGGACGGCGGCATGCATGCGGTGTGACCGGCTGATCCTGGCTGCGGCGCTGGCGGTGAGCCTTGCGGGCGCCGCTGCAGCGGCCGAGCCGGCCAAGCCGGGCGCGGTGGGCGAGGCCGTGACCCAGCCGTTGCGGGATCTCAGCCTGATGCGCCAGGACCCGGCGGCGGTGCTGATGGCCGCGAGGGCCGCGCCCTATGCGACGCCGGAACCGGCGACCTGCGCGGCGCTGGCGCCCCGGATCGCCGAGCTGGACCTGGCGCTGGGCCACGACCTGGACGACCCTTCCGCGATGACCTCGCTGGACAGCATGGCTGGAGCCCTGGTGGCCGGCGCCATCCGCGACGCCGTGGGCCTGCCGTTCCGGGGCGTGGTGCGCAGGCTCTCCGGCGCGGAAGCACGGGACCGGGAGCTGAGGGCCTATGTGCTGGCCGGGATCGTTCGGCGCGCCTTCCTTAAGGGCGTGGCCCAGGCCCATGACTGTCCGGCCGTGGCGCCGGCGGACCAGTGAGATTTAGGCGCTTGATGATGGGGTTCCGCGACCCTCGGAAAAATCTAAAGCGCGGAAAAATATAACTATGGCACCGGCGAAGCCGCGCCCGCCCGGCGGTAGATGAGGGCTTCGGCGACGTGAATGCGGGCGACGGGGCCGGAGCCGTCCAGGTCGGCGATGGTGCGGGCCAGGCGCAGGGTGCGGGTCCAGCCGCGGGCGGTGAGGCCACCGGCCTCGGCGGCGCGGGCCAGGACGGCGCGGGCGTCGGGTGCGAGATCGGCGATGGTCTCCAGCCAGTCGCCTTCAGCGCGGGCGTTCAGGGGCTCGGCGCGGGCATCATCGGCCTGGAGCGCGCGATCAGCCTGGACCTGGCGGGCGGTGGCGACCCTAGCGACGGCCTCGGCCGTGCCTTCCGCCGGCGAGGGCAGGGCCAGGTCGGCGGCGGAGACGGCCGGCACCTCGATCTGCAGGTCGATGCGGTCCATGAACGGGCCGGAGACCTTGGCCTGGTAGTCGAACTGGCAGCGCGGCGCCCGGCCGCAATGCCCGCGCCCGGCCCCGCCGTGGCCGCACTTGCAGGGGTTCTCGGCGGCGATCAGCTGGAAGCGGGCCGGGAAGCGCACATGGGCGTTGGCCCGGGCCACCATGACCTCGCCGGTCTCCAGGGGCTGGCGCAGGCTGTCCAGGGCCTGGGCGCTGAACTCCGGCAGTTCGTCCAGGAACAGGACGCCGTTGTGGGCCAGGGACACCTCGCCGGGCTTGATGCGCACCCCGCCGCCGGTCAGCGCCGCCATGGTGGCCGAGTGGTGCGGGGCGCGGAACGGCCGGGCGCGGGTGAGCTCGCCCTTGGCGATCAGGCCGGCCACCGAGTGGACCATGGAGGTCTCCAGCAGCTCGGCTGGCGACAAGGGGGGCAACAGGCCCGGCAGGCGGGCGGCCATCATCGACTTGCCGGACCCTGGCGGCCCGATGAAAAGCAGGTTGTGGCCGCCGGCGGCGGCGATCTCCAGGGCGCGCTTGGCGTTCTCCTGGCCTTTGACGTCCTTGAGGTCGGGCGCCGCCGCGCCCTCGATGATATCGCCGGGCTTGGGCGCAGACAGCATCTGCTGACCGCGGAAGTGGTTGACCAGGGCGATCAGCGAGGGCGCGGCCAGGATCGGGGTCTCGCCGGCCCAGGCGGCCTCGGCCCCGCAGGCCTCCGGACAGATCAGGCCGAGCCCCAGGGCGCCCACGGCCACGGCGGCGCGCAGGGCGCCGGC
>NZ_JBHTLQ010000028.1:0-51315 GCF_042679085.1 Phenylobacterium conjunctum
CAGGCGCTCGGCGGCGCGGCGCAGGGCGGCGGCCAGGGTCGGAGCCTTGGCGCGCTCGTCCGCGGTCAGGTAGGCGTTGCGCGAGGACAGGGCCAGGCCGTCGGCGGCGCGGGCCGTGGGGGCGCCCACCACCTCGACGGGGATGTCCAGATCGGCGACCAGGCGCTTGATGACCTGCAGCTGCTGGTAGTCCTTCTCGCCGAATACGGCCACGTCCGGTCCGCATTGCAGCAGGAGCTTGGTGACCACGGTGGCGACGCCAGCGAAGTGGGTCGGCCGGGCCTGGCCGTCCAGGGGTTCGGAGACGCCGGACACGGTGACGGTGGTGGAGAAGCCCTGGGCGTACATCACGTCGACGGTCGGGGCGTAGAGCAGGTCGCAACCCACCTGGGCCAACAGGCTGGCGTCGCGGGCCTCGTCGCGCGGATAGGCGTCGAAGTCCTCGTGCGGGGCGAACTGGGTGGGGTTCACGAACACGCTGGCCACCACGCGGTCGGCCTTGGTGCGCGCCAGATTCACCAGCGACAGGTGGCCGTCGTGCAGGGCGCCCATGGTCGGAACCATGGCCACGCGGTCTCCGGCGGCGCGCCAGGCGGCGACCTGGCGGCGAAGGGCTTCGAGGGTGCGGGCGACGGGCAGGGGAGCGGGGGACATGGCAGCCTCCACAAACTGGGGAGGCGGCTTATGGACTGTCCCGGGGGGCGCGTCCATCCGTCCACAACCTGCGACCTTTGTTGCGTTGACGCCGGGGGCCGCGCAGGCCCAGGTTAACCTTTAGAATCGGCGAAATAGCCGACACTGATGGTGGAGTCCCCTAAAGCCATGCCCCAACCCAAGGTCATCGTCGTCGGCAACGAAAAAGGCGGCGCCGGCAAGTCGACCCTGGCCATTCACCTGGCGACGGCCCTGCTGCACGGCGGCGCCCGGGTCTCGGTGCTTGACCTCGACCTGCGCCAGCAATCCATGGCCCACTTCTTCGCCAACCGCCGCGCCTGGCTGGACGCCAACAGCGCGTCTGCGCCCATGCCGGTGGAGCACATTTCCAGCGCCGAGTTGGCCCGCGCCAGCGAGGACGAGGCGCTCGGCCGGTTCGAGCAGGCCTTCGGCGAGGCGGAAGCCTCTGACTTCGTGCTCATCGACACTCCCGGTGGCGACACCGCCGTCAGCCGCGCGGCCCATGGCCTGGCCGACCTGATCGTCACGCCCATGAACGACAGCTTTGTCGACTTCGACATGCTGGGCGTGGTGGACCCGGTGACCCTGGAGCTGAAGCGGCCCAGCCTCTATTCCGAGACGGTGTGGAACAGCCGCAAGATCCGCGCGGCCAATTCCGGCCGCTCCATCGATTGGGTTGTGCTGCGCAATCGTCTGGCCCCCACCGAGGCCCGCAACCGCAAGCGCGTCGACGAGCGGGTCCAGGCCCTGTCGCGCCGGGTCGGGTTCCGGGTCGGCCCAGGCCTGCGCGACCGCGTCATCTATCGCGAGCTGTTCCCGTTCGGCCTGACCATCGCGGACCTGTCGCCGACCATCAAGCCGGTGGCCATGTCCCTGCAGCACGTGGCCGCGCGCCAGGAACTCCGGGCTCTGGTCGGCTCCCTTGGCCTGTCGGGCGCGGCCGGCGACGAGCTCCTGGCCGCCCAATAGTGCTCTATCTGGCGCTCGGCTGCGCCGCCCTGGCCGCCCTGTTCTGGCTGGGCGGTCGCATTCCCGGTCTCGGGCGGCGTCAGTGGCGAATCCTGACCGCCGCCCTGGCGGTCACCGCCTTTGCAGGCGGCGCCTATGTCGGCGTGCGCGGGGAGTGGGGCAGGGCGATCGTCCTGCTCGTCATTGGGCTGTGGCTGGCCAGCACGGTCCGCACCGCTCGGCCCACAGCCGCTGCGGCGCCTAAGCCGAGCCTCAGTCTTGGCGACGCCGAAGCGCGTTCGATCCTCGGGGTCGGCCCTCAGGCGACGACGGCCGAGATCCAGGCCGCCTATGCGCGACTGATGCGAGTGGCCCACCCGGACGCGGGCGGCACCGACGGCTTGGCCGCCCAGCTCAACGCCGCCCGGGATCGGCTGCTGAAGCGCTGAGTCGCCTGCCTCGAAACGCAATGCGTGATGGCTGCAGAAGCCAGAGCCTACTATCGACCGCTACGCCTTAGCGGCCGTCCTCAATTGATCGTCCCCCGGGCAGCGTGAAGCGTCCTTCTCCCCTTGTGGGAGAAGGTGGCCCTGCGGAGCAGGGTCGGATGAGGGGTCTCTCAAACCTCTAACGGATGGCGCTATAAGGCACTTCGGAAGGGGCGGCGCGACCCCTCATCCGTCAGCTTCGCTGACACCTTCTCCCGCAAGGGGAGAAGGGAGCGGATAGAGCCGAGACCACCCAGCACATTTGAGGTCCGCCTCAGCCCGGCGAGATCACCATGCAGGACAGCTTCTTGGCCTTCATGGCCTTGCAGGCGCTGCGGGCGTCGTCCTCGTCGAAGCCGCGATACTGGGCCTTGTAGGTGCCGTCGTCCTCGGTGACGCGGCCGTCCGCCTTGGCGAAGGCCTTGAACCGCTGCTCGACAAAGGTCAGCTGTTTCTTGGCCAGGGCCTTGGACTTGAAGGCGCCGACCTGCACCGCCCAACGCCCGGCGGGCTTGCGCGTGGTCTTCGCAGCCTCCTGGGCGCCGCGCAGGGCGGTGGTCCGGGGCTCAACGATCTGGAAGGTCGAGGTGTTGGCGGGCGGCGGCGTGGCCGAGGCGAGAACGATCTTCAGGCCATCCTGCTCGCCATCGCCCTGTTCGGAGGAGGGACGGGTGATCGGGCCCGTGGGCTCCGGCTCGAACAGGTTCTGGGCGACGGTGATGCGTTCGCCGCGATCCCGGCGCGACATGACGTCAAAGCCGGTGAGCAGCAGGTCTTCGGCGTTGAGATCGCGGGCCGCGGTGGACGGGCCGCCCATCACGACGGCGATCAGGCGACGATTGTCGCGCACGGCCGAGACCGCGAGATTGTAGCCCGAGGCGTTGGTGTAGCCGGTCTTCAGGCCATCCACCCCCGGCATGCGCACCAACAGGCCGTTGTGGTTGCGCATGGTCACACCCCGGAAGGTGAACTGGGTCTGGCTGAACAGCTTGTAGTACTGCGGGTGGTCCCGCATCACGGCGCGGGACAGGATGGCGATGTCGCGGGCGGTGGAGATCTGGCGGCTGTCAGGCAGGCCGGACGCATTCACGAACCGCGTGTTGGCCATGCCCAGTTCCTGGGCGCGCAGGGTCATCATGGCGGCGAAGCGGCTCTCGCTGCCGCCGATCCGCTCGGCCAGGGCGACGGCGATATCATTGGCCGACTTGATCGCCAGGGCCTGCATGGCGTCTTCCACCGTCAGGGTCTCGCCGGGCGCGAGGCCGAGCTTGGTCGGGGCCTGGGCGGCGGCGCGGGGCGAGATGACCACAGTATCGTCCAGCTTCAGGCGCCCGCTGCTAAGCGCGTCGAACGTCAGGTACAGGGTCATGATCTTGGTGATCGAGGCCGGATAGCGCGGGCTGTCGGCGCGCTTGGCGTAGAGCACCTCGCCGGACTTCGCGTCGACGACGATGGCGGCGTACTTCGGCTGGGCCGTCGGCTGCTGCAGGAAGGGGATCTGGGCCAGGGCGGAAACCGGCGCAGCCGCCAGCGCAAGGCTCACGGCGACCCCGAAGGACGCAAACATCTGGCGGGCGCGCTCGAGCATCGGCTTCGTCCGTCTCGTCAATGAATATGGGCGGCGCCCCCCGCCGCCGAACCAAGGAACCCTAACATGGCAGGTTCCGCCTTGCGCGATGGTAAACACCTGTTGAGCGAGCTCAATGGCCGCAGGCGCCGGGTTCCCCGGAGAGGCGATTGTGCGGTGCAACAAAATCCCTTGACTGCTGCACTGCAACATGAGAATTAGGCTGCGAGTTCAACGTAGTTCCCTGATTCCGCGGTTTCGCACCGCGACACCCCGCACCAGGAGCAGTCACATGGCCGCCGCCGAAACCGTCAAGTCGACCGTCGAACAGTTCACCACCGCCGGCAACAAGGCGTTCAAGGACGCCATCGAAAAGTCGCTGGCCCAACTGAACGAAGCCAACGTCCATTCCAAGAAGAACCTCGAAGCCGTGATCGCTTCGGTTTCGGCCGCCACCAAGGGCGCTGAAGCCCTGGGCGCCCAGGCCATGGCCTACTCCAAGAAGGCCATCGAGGACCAAGTCGCCGCCGCCAAGTCGCTGGGCTCCGCCAAGAGCGTCCAGGAAGTGGTTGAGCTGCAGACCACCTTCGCCAAGACCGCCCTCGAAGCCTACATGGCCGAAGTCGGCAAGATGAGCGAGACCGTCGCCGCCTCGATGAAGGACTCGGTGAAGCCGCTGAACGAGCGCGTCACCGCCCTGGTCGAGCGCATGCAGGCCGCGCGCTAACCCTCTCTCCCTGGAACGCCGCGCAAGCTGGCGTTCAACTTCTCAAGGCTCGGACCGGCGACGGTCCGGGCCTTTTCTCTTTGCACCTGGAGCGCTAGACCTGGGCGCATGTCCAAGGTCGAAGAACGCCTCACCGCCGCCGGGATCACGCTGCCTCAGCCCGTGGCCCCCGTCGCCAATTACGTGCCCTTCGTGCGGGCCGGAAACCTCGTCCACATCTCTGGCCAGGTGTCGATCGACGCCAACGGCGGGGTGCGGGGGATCGTCGGCGAGGATGTCGACGCCGAGACCGCCAAGAAAGCCGCCGCCATGTGCGGGGTGAACCTGATCGCCCAGATGCGGGCCGCCTGCGACGGCGACCTGGATCGGGTGGTGCGGGTGGTCAAGCTGGGCGGCTTCGTCCAGGCCGGCCCGTCCTTCTTTGAAATTCCGCAGGTGGTGAACGGCTGTTCCGACCTGATGGTCCTGGCTTTCGGCGACGCGGGCAAGCACGCCCGCTCGGCGGTTGGGGTCTATCGCCTGCCCATGAACTTCGCCGTCGAGGTCGACGCTGTGGTGGAAGTCCGGTGAGCAAGACGGGGCACGAACGCTTCGGCGAGGCCTGGGACTTCCTGTTCCACCCGCCCATCGCCCACCGCGGCCTGTGGTCGCCGGACGGCGCGCCGGAAAACTCGCTGGGCGCCTTCCAGGCCGCCTGCCAGGCCGGCTATGGCATCGAGCTGGACGTGCAGCTGTCCGCCGATGGCGAGGCCATGGTCTTCCATGACTCGTCGCTGAAGCGGATGACTGGCCGCGAGGGCAAGCTGAAGGACTACACCGCCGCCGACCTGGGCGAGATTCGCCTGAACGGCACGGACGAGCGGATCCCGACGCTGATGGAGACCCTGGCCCTGATCGGCCACCGGGCCATGGTCCATGTGGAGCTGAAGACCCCGTTCGGCGAAGTGGGCGCCCTGGAGCAGCGTGTCCATGAGATCCTGATCGACCACGCTGGTCCGACCTGCGTGATCGGCTTCAACCCCTATTCGCACGCCTGGTTCGCCGATCGGTTCCCTGGCGTTCTGCGGGGCCTGGACAGCTGGTCCTGGCTGGACAAGGACACCCCCTTCCTGTCGCCGGAGCAGCGCAAGGCGTTCCGCAAGCTCGAACAGGTCTCCATCGCCAAGCCGCACTTCCTGGCCATGAGCCTGGAGACGGCGCTCAGCCCCGAGGCCCAGGCCTATCGCGAGAAGGGCATGCCCCTGGTCGCCTGGACCGTGCGCAAGCCCGAGCAGTGGGAGCCGCTGAAGGACCATTGCGACAACCTGATCTTCGAGGGCTTCAAGGCGTGACGCTGACGTCGGCGGTCCAGGTCAGCCGCCGGATCGCCGAGATCGGGCGCGAGGGCTGGGACGCCTGCGCGTCCAATCCAGCCTATGCGGCCAACCCGTTCACGAGCTTCGACTTCCTGGACATCGCCGAGGCCTCGGGCTGTGCGGTGGAGCGCCAGGGCTGGGGGCCGCAGCACCTGTCCATCGAGGACGAGGCGGGCCGGGTGGCGGCGGTCATGCCGCTGTACCTGAAGTCCCACAGCCAGGGCGAATACATCTTCGATCACGCCTGGGCCGACGCCTATGAGCGGGTCGGCGGCGCCTATTACCCCAAGCTCCTGTCCGCGGCGCCCTTCACGCCGGCGACGGGTCCGCGGCTGCTGGTGCGGCCGGACGTCGACGCCGATGAGGCCCGGCGGATCCTGCTGGGCGGGGCCGTGGCCCTGACGGAGCGCTATGAGGCCTCATCCCTGCACATCAACTTCCCGCTGCCGGACGAATGGGACTGGCTGGGCGGGCAGGGCTTGGCCCAGCGCCAGGGCCAGCAGTATCACTGGCTGAACGCCGGCTATGCGAGCTTCGAGGACTTCCTCGGCGCCCTGTCGTCAGGTCGCCGCAAGACCATCCGGCGGGAGCGTCGCGATGCGCAAGCTGAGGTCGAGATCGTCTGCCTGACCGGCGCGGACATTACCGAGGATCACTGGGACGCCTTCTTTGCGTTCTACATGGACACCGGCTCGCGCAAGTGGGGGCGGCCCTATCTGAACCGGCTGTTCTTCTCGCTGCTAGGCGAGCGGATGGCGGATCGGGTGCTGTTGGTGATGGCGCGGCGTCATGGGCGCTGGATCGCCGGGGCCCTGAACCTGATCGGCGACGACTGCCTCTATGGCCGCAACTGGGGCTGTATCGAAGACATCCCCTTTCTGCATTTCGAGCTCTGCTACTACCAGGCCATCGAGTGGGCCATCGGCCGGGGCCTGGCGCGGGTCGAGGCCGGGGCGCAGGGGCAGCACAAGATCGCCCGGGGCTATCTGCCGGCGCCGGTGCGGTCGGCCCACTTCATCGTTGATCCGCGGCTGAACGCGGCTGTGGCCGACTTCTGCAGGCGCGAACGCGAAGCGGTCCAGGGCGAGATGGAGTGGCTCTCGGACGAGTACTCGCCCTTCCGAGAAGGCGACGGGCCGACAGGGGACTGACCCCGCCGGCCCGCGCGCGGGTCAGTACTTCAGGCTGAAGGACATGCCGTAATAGCGCGGCTCGCCCGCGATGAAGGTGGCGATGCCGAAGGCGTCGCCGGTGTTGCCGGCATCCTTGATGTACTTCTCATTCAGGGCGTTGGTGACGAAGGCCTCCACCGCCCAGGGGCCGTTGGCCGGGGTGTAGCCGACCTTGAAGTTCAGCAGGCCATAGGCGCCCTGGACCTCGTCCTGGATCTTGTCCGCGCTCTGAAACTTCGGCAGGTCGTTGTTGCTGTCGAAGAACACCTTGGACTGCCAGGTGTAGGTGGGTGTGAAGGCCAGGGTCCCGCCCAGCACGTCGAAGCTCGCCTTCAGGCCGAAGGAGACCGAGTCGTCGGGGCTCAGGCGGAAGCTGTTGCCCTTGAACAGGCCATTGCCGAAGCGGGCGTGGTTGTGGCCGTAGGTGGCGAAGACTTCCAGGTTCTGGGTGGGCCGAGCCGTGGCCTGACCCTCAAAGCCGGTGGCTGAGGCCTCGCCAGCGTTGGCCGAGACGATCTGGCCGGCCGAGTTCAGGACCGAGGTCTGAAAGTTCTCGTAGCTGTAGTGATAGACCGAGCCTTCCAGGCTCAGCCGGCGCTCGAACAGGTCGCTCTTGGCGCCGATCTCGAACGAATCGACCTTCTCGGCCGGCAGTTCGGTGAACCGCACCGCGCCGCCCGGCGTGGTCGGCGCGCCCACCGCCAGCACCTTCGGGCGCCGGCCACGGGCGTAGGAGGCGTAGAGGCTGGTCTGGTCGTTCAGCATGTAGCGGCCGACCAGGCGATAGGTGAGGCCGGAGTCGGTGATCCCCTTGGACTGGATCGCCCCGTTGGCGGTGGGCTGCAGGAACAGGCCGCGGGCCAGGGTGACGGTGGAGCCCGCCAGGACCGAGCCGCCGTTGACCAGGTAGGCCTGATAGCCGCTGGTCTTGTCGTCATAGGTGTAGCGGACGCCAGCGGTCAGCTCGAGCTTGTCGGTGACCTTGTAGGTGGCGTCGGCGAAGGCGTCATAGGACTTGGTCTCGCCGTAGTTGGCGTAGGTCTCGCGGTGCACGGACTTGAGCGCGGCGGGGGCCACGGCGGTCACCACCGGCAGGGACAGGCCCGCGGGCTTCGGGAGGAGGCCGCCGGCGACGAGGGCGTAGATCTTCTCGTTGAACTGCAGCGGAACGCGCTGGTAGCCGTCCTCCCAGAAGTAGCTGACGCCGCCGAAGGCGGTGAGCTTGCCGCCGGCGTCGTAGTTCAGGCGGACTTCCTGGCTGGCCTGGCGGCCGTGGGCGTCCTCGGCGAACACCATCAGGGGCAGGGAGAAGCCGTCCGGGTCGAACACTTCCAGGCTGTCGAAGCGGCGATAGGCGCTGATCGAGGACAGGCTGAGGCTGTCGCTGATCTTGTAGTCGACCAGGGCGGTCAGGCCGCGGACCGAACGGTTGAGCCCCAGCGGCTTGCCGCCTTCGAAGCCGTCCGAGGCCGAGAGCGCTGCGCCGGAGTTGCGGCCCAGGTCGCCGATTACCTTGCCGGTGGTCGGATCGGTGGGCAGGTAGGTGAGGGACTTGAACGAGGTGCCGCTCGGGCGGTCCTTCTCGTAGTTGAAGATCAGGTCGGCCTTCAGCGCGTCGGTCGGCTGCCAGCGCAGGGCGATGCGGCCCGCCGCGGTGTCGGTGGAGTTGAAGTCCTCGCCGCCCAGCAGGTTGTCGACGAAGCCGTCGCGCTTCTTCAGGCGACCGGAGACCCGCACCGCAAAAGTGTCGGAGACCGGCATGTTCAGCATGGTCTCGAACATGGCGTAGCCATAGTTGCCGACCTCGACCTTGGACTTGGCGTCCCAGCCGGCGGGATTGGCCTTGGCCTGGACCAGGTTCACGGCCCCGATCAGCGCGCCCCGCCCATAGAGGGTGGACTGCGGGCCCTTGGCGATCTCGACCCGCTGCAGGTCGAAGAGCTCGATGTAGGAGCCGCGCGACTTGGAGATCGAGACGCCGTCCTGGAACACCGAGACGCGGGGTTCGTTGGTGGCCTCGCCGGAGTCCGAGGTGATGCCGCGCATCACGAAGCCCGGATTGTTCGGCGACTGGTTCTGGACCTCGAAGCCCGGGACGTAGAGCGACAGCTCCTCGAATTCCTGGATGCCCAGCTTGTCGAGGCTGTCAGAGCCGTAGGCGGTGATGGCGATCGGCACTTCGAGCGTCTTCTGCTCGCGCTTCTGGGCGGTGACGATCAGCTCCTCGACCTGGGTGGCGGCGTCGGGCGCATCGGCGTGGGCGGCGGCGGCGCACAGGGCGGCGGCAGTGGCGCTGGCGAGCAGCAGCAGTTTGCGGTTGGTCATCGGGGTCCCCTTGGGCTCAGAATGGGTGTGCCTAGGGAGGTCTGATGACGGGTCTGCGACAGAAGCTTGAGCTTTAGATGAAAGCCCTAAGTCCTTCTAAAATTGAACAATATGTCAAAACTGACCGAGGATTTTCGACGCTGACGCCAATCGTGGCCAGGCTCAGGATCTCGCCCAGGCCTGGGCGAGCAGGGCCTTGATCCTGTCCGTGACCTCTGCGGCGGAGGCCAGCACCAGGCGTGCGGTCAACCGCTCCGACCAGCCGTCCTTGGCGACGGGGGCTAGCTCCGGCGCGGTGTCGGCGGGCAAGGCCAGGCCCAGGGCCGCGCCCCCCTTGATCGGCCGTAGGGCGGCGAACTGGGTCTTGCGGGAAAAGGCCGTGTAGCCGGTGCGCTGACCCACCACCAAGCCGTCCAGACCGCCTACCGCCTGCTCGATCGCCGCCAGGATTTCGGCCTGGCCGGGATCGCGCCACAGCTTGGCGCGCAGGTCGTCGGGCGCCGACCAACGGTCCTGGTCCGGGAAGGCGACCGAGAAGACATAGGTCGCCCGGTTCAGCCCCAGGCCGTGATGGGTCTTCATCCAGGTGGTGCGCGCCTTGGGCTTGCTCTCGGGGCAGGCGCGGGCGATGGCGACCCAGTCCTCCAGGCTCCTGCCGGTCTCGCGCTCCAGGCCGGCCCGAACGGACGCGAACCACTTTTCCTGGCGTTCGGTCAGGCCGGACGGGGCGTTGCTTCCCATGGGCGGACCCTCTTGTGCTAGGAGGCTGGGGACGGAAACGGGAGTGCGTCATGAGCTTGGACGGGACCTACGACGACGGCAACATCTTCGCGAAGATCCTGCGCGGCGAGGCCCCCGCGGCCCGGGTGTTCGAGGACGAACACTGCTTCGCCTTCATGGATGTGTTCCCGCAGAGCAAGGGCCACACCCTGGTGATCCCCAAGCACTCCCAGGCTCGGAACCTTCTGGAGGAAGACCCGGCGGTGCTCGCGCCCTTGATCCTGGGCGTTCAGCGGGTGGCCAAGGCGGTTCGCGCGGCCCTGAAGCCCGACGGCCTGGTGATCACCCAGTTCAACGGCGCCCCGGCGGGCCAGACCGTCTATCACCTGCATTTCCACATCATCCCGCGCTGGGACGGGGTGGCGCTGGGCCGGCATGGCGCGGGCGGCATGGCCGATCCGGCGGAACTGAAGGCCCTGGCCGAACAGATCTCGGCGATGATCTCCTAGATGTCGGCCCAGGTGCAGGAGCTCTTGGACCGGGAGGCGATCCGCGATTGCCTCTATCGCTATTGCCGCGGCATCGACCGGGCCGAGGAGGCGGCGCTTCGCTCGGCTTACTGGCCGGACGGCACGGATGACCACGGTCCCTACAAGGGTAGCGCCTCAGGCTTTGTCGACTGGGCGATGCAGACCCTGCCGACCATCGAACAGAGCGTGCACCAGATCCACAATGTGCTGATCACGTTCCGCGAGGGCGGCGCGGCGGTGGAGTCCTACTTCACCGCCCTCCAGCGTCAGCCGGGACGGGGCGGGGCGGTGGTGAACCTGCAGATGGAAGGCCGCTACCTGGACTGGTTCGAGAAGCGTGGCGACGAGTGGCGCATTCTCAACCGCACCGTGGTCTTCGACTGGATCCAGGAGCAGTCCGGCCCAGCGCCGGGCAAGTCCGCCGGGCGTGGCCCGGTCAGCGGCCGCTGGCCCGATGACCCGGTCTACGAACTGGTCGGCCAGACGCCTCCGCTGGTCTAGTCAGCCCGCGGCGCTGCGCGGCGGGTGGTGGGCGTTGAGCGCGGCCTCCAGCAGGGCCGCATGCTCAATGGGCTTTGCGATATGCCCGTCCATGCCGGCGTCGTCACAGCGGGCGAGATCCTCCGGCATGGCCGCCGCGGTCATGGCGATGATCGGGGTCTTGGCGGAGGCGCCTTGCAGGCGGCGAATGGCCCGCGCGGCCGCCAGACCGTCCATCACCGGCATGTGCAGGTCCATGAAGACGGCGTCATAGGTCTGGGCCTGCACCGCCTCCACCGCCTCGGCGCCGTTGCAGGCGGTGTCGACGGAGAAGCCCGCGGCATCCAGCATCAGCATGGCGACCTGGCGATTGACCGGGTGATCGTCGACCACCAGCACCCGCGGCGGCTGCTCCGGTTCTGGCCGGGGTGCGGCGCTCGGCTCGGCCGCTGCGGGCGGCTCGGCGAAGGGGAGGGGCAGGTCGACCCAGAAGCGGGACCCGCGGCCTTCCTGGCTCTCCGCGCCCACCGTCCCGCCCATAAGCAAGGCCAGGGACTGGATGATGGTCAGGCCCAGCCCGGCGCCGGTGAAGTTGCGCCGGTCGCCGGAGTCCGCCTGGAAGAAGGGGGTGAACAGGCTGTCGAGCTTGTCCGGGGGCACGCCGATCCCCGTGTCTTCCACCATCAGGCGCACGAGTGATCCATCGTCCAGGGGCTGCGCCGAGACCGTAATGGTTCCACGGTCGGTGAACTTGATGGCGTTGCTGAGCAGGTTCAGCAGGATCTGGCTGAGCCGGCGCTGGTCCCCGCGCCGCCACTGGCCGCGCACCGCATCGACCTCGAGCACCAGACGGACGGGCCGGCCCTCCAGCCCTGGCCGAACGGCCTCTACGGTTTCGCGGACCGCCTGGGGCAGATCGAAGGGTTCAATGGACAGCTCGAGCCGCCCGGACTCGGCGCGGGAATAGTCCAGCACGTCATTGATCAAGGCCAGCAAGACCTGGCTGGAGGTCTGCATCACGGCCACCTGCTGGCGCGCATCGGCGGGCAGGTCCTTCCGCGCGGAAAGCAGTTGGGTGTAGCCGATGATCCCGTTCAGCGGCGTGCGCATCTCATGGCTCATCACCGCCAGGAAGCGCCCCTTGGCGCCGGCGGCCTGTACGGCGTCGCGCCGGGCCCGGTGCGCCGCGGACAGGGCCCGGCGTAGGCCGGCCTGGGCGCGCGCCCTCTGGGCCAAGACGCTCGCCAGGATCAGGGCCGAGAGCAGCACCGTCGCCAGATAGGCCTGGAGTGCGAGAACCTTGCTGTTGGTGTCGATCTGGGCGGCGGCGATGGGGCCATAGCCTCGCACGGTCAGCCCCGTGGCGATCACCGCGATGACCAGGACACCGAGTGTCGCAAATGGTGGACTGATGCGGATCACCACCAGCAGGCCGATGGGATACATCGCCCAAAGGGGCGAGACGGGAAGCCAGAACAGGACCGCCGTCACCACGCTGAGCAGGGCCAGCAGCAGGATGCGTTCGGTTGTACCGGCCGGGGTCGCCATGTCGAACCGGCGGAACCGGGCGAGGAGGAGGGCGGTCGGCGCGCCCGTAATCATGCCCAGGAAGTCGCCGATCACCCAGGCGCCCCAGAGCTTCTGGAATTCGCTTTCGAACGCCAGGATCGAGCCCGCCGTGCCCATGATCAGGCTGGCGGGCAGGGCGGCGAAGAGCACGAAGTTGCGCACCCTCGGCACGGAGGTCATGTCGAGCGCCGCGCCGCAGAACCGCCGGGTAAGCACCGCGGCCAACAGAGCCTCGGCCACGTCGAGGCCGGAGATCAGGATCGCGCGGGAGACGGTGCTGCCGCTCAGATAGGCGCAGAGCAGGTCCAGCATGCCGCACATGCCGGCGACGATGATCGCTGGGCGTGGGCTGAGCAGCAGGAGGGCGGCGGCGAGGATGCCGTTGCAGGGCCAGAGCACGGCCAGCCCGCCTGTGGAGGTGGTCCAGGAGTAGGCGAGGATGGCGGCTGCGGCATAGGCGGCCAGAAACGCGACGGGAAGAACGTCCGATCGGGGCGTCTGGGCCGGTCTGAACAGCCTGAGCGTCGGCGCGTCCACGGGTACCTCTCGCCGGGTGGCGAGTCGCGCCTGACCCAAGCCCCGTCACTTCACCACGGCCAAGCTCGCAGGTGTAGCCGCCATTTGGCGCGCCCATGCAAAAGAGCCCCGGACAGGGTCCGGGGCTCTTGCGCAGGTCTGTGGTCCGATCAGTCGGCCAGTTCGGGCGCTGCGGCGTCGGCCCCCGGGTTCTCGATGGTCGGCGCGCCAGGCTCGCGGCCCTCGCCCTCGATTTCGAAAGAGAGCTTGCCGTCCTTGAGGATGACCTTGACGTGGCCGCCCTTGACCAGTCGGCCAAAGAGGATTTCGTCGGCCAAAGGCTTCTTGATGCTCTCCTGGATGACCCGGGCCAGGGGCCGGGCGCCATAGAGTTCGTCGAAGCCGTTCTTGGCCAGCCAGTCGGCGGCGTCGTCGGAGGTCTCGATGGTGACGTGACGGTCCGCCAGCTGGGCTTCCAGCTGCATGACGAACTTCTGCACCACCTGACGGATGATGTCCTGGGTCAGCGCCCGGAACTGGACGATGGCGTCCAGGCGGTTGCGGAACTCAGGCGTGAACAGCCGCTTCAGGGCCTCTTCGACTTCCTGGTCCTGCTTGCCGCGGCCGAAGCCGATAGCGTTGCGTTGGGCGTCGGAGGCGCCCGCGTTCGTGGTCATGATCAGCACCACGTTGCGGAAGTCGACCTTCTTGCCGTTGGAGTCGGTCAGGACGCCGTGGTCCATGACCTGCAGCAGGATGTTGAAGACGTCGGGGTGGGCTTTTTCGATTTCGTCCAGCAGCACCACGCAGTGCGGATGCTGGTCGACGGCGTCGGTGAGCAGGCCGCCCTGGTCGAAGCCGACATAGCCGGGAGGCGCGCCGATCAGGCGGCTGACCGTGTGGCGCTCCATGTACTCGCTCATGTCGAAGCGCAGGAGCTCGATACCCATGGTCGAGGCCAGTTGGCGGGCGGTCTCGGTCTTGCCGGTGCCGGTGGGGCCGGAGAACAGGTAGCAGCCGATCGGCTTGTTCGGGTCGCGCAGGCCGGCGCGGGCCATCTTCATGGCCGCGGACAGCTGCTCGATGGCCTCGTCCTGGCCATAGACGGCGCGCTTCAGGTCGTCCTGCAGCTGCTTCAGGGCCTCGGTGTCGGTCTTGGACACCGACTTCGGCGGGATACGGGCGATCTTGGCCACCACGGCCTCGATCTCCTTCACGCCCAGGCTCTTCTTGCGCTTGGATTCCGGCAGCAGCATCTGGCTGGCCCCGGCCTCGTCGATGATGTCGATGGCCTTGTCGGGCAGCTTGCGGTCGGTGATGTACTTGGCCGACAGCTCCACCGCCGCCTTGAGGGCGTCGTTGGTGTAGCGCAGCTTGTGGAAGTCCTCGTAGTAGGTCTTCAGGCCCTTGAGGATCTTGATGGTGTCCTCGATCGTCGGCTCGTTGACGTCGATCTTCTGGAACCGGCGGACCAGGGCGCGGTCCTTCTCGAAGTGCTGGCGGAATTCCTTGTAGGTCGTCGAGCCCATGCAGCGCAGCGCGCCCGAGGCCAGGGCCGGCTTCAGCAGGTTCGAGGCGTCCATCGCCCCGCCTGAGGTGGCGCCGGCGCCGATCACCGTGTGGATCTCGTCGATGAACAGGATGGCGTCCGGGTGGTTCTCGAGTTCCTTGACCACCTGCTTCACGCGCTCTTCGAAGTCGCCGCGATAGCGGGTGCCGGCCAGCAGCGCGCCCATGTCGAGCGAGAAGATGGTGGCGCCGGCCAGGACTTCCGGAACCTGCTTGTTGATGATCTTGCGGGCCAGGCCCTCGGCGATAGCCGTCTTGCCGACGCCCGGATCGCCCACCAGCAGCGGGTTGTTCTTGGTGCGGCGGCACAGGATCTGGATTGCGCGCTCGACCTCGGCCATCCGCCCGATCAGCGGGTCGACCTTGCCCTGCTTGGCCTTCTCATTGAGGTTGATGCAGTAGGCGTCCAGCGCCTCGCCGCCGGTCTTCACCGCCGGCTTTTCCTCGTCCTCGGAGCCCTTGACCGGCTTGGCGTCGCCGGCCCCGGCCTTCTTGGCGATGCCGTGGGCGATGTAGTTCACCGCGTCGTAGCGCGTCATGTCCTGCTCTTGCAGGAAGTAGGCGGCGTGGCTCTCGCGTTCGGAGAAGATCGCGACCAGCACATTGGCGCCGGAGACCTCTTCGCGGCCCGAGGACTGCACGTGGATGACCGCGCGCTGGATCACGCGCTGGAAGCTCGGCGTCGGCTTGGCGTCTTCGCCATCATCGACGACCAGCGAGCGCAGCTCGTTGTCCACATAGTTGGTCAGGGTGGTTTTCAGCGCCGCGAGGTCCACGTCGCAGGCCCGCATCACGGCCGCGGCGTCCTCATCGTCGATGAGCGACAGAAGCAGGTGCTCCAGGGTCGCGTACTCATGCTTGCGCTGGTTGGCGAAAGCGACGGCGCGATGGAGCGACTCTTCGAGATGGCGCGAGAATGACGGCAACGGGGCCTAGTCCTTTTCCATGGTGCATTGCAGGGGGTGCTGATGCCGCCTAGCGGTATCAACGACTTGAGCCACCTTTGTTTCCGCCACTTCGTATGTAAACACGCCGCAAACGCCCACGCCGTACTGGTGGACATGCAGCATGATCTTCGTCGCTTCTTCGCGCGACTTATGGAAATACTGTTCCAGAACGTAGACCACGAACTCCATGGGAGTGTAGTCGTCGTTCAGAAGCAGTACGCGATAAAGCGAAGGCTTTTGCGTCTTCGGCTTCGTTTGAGTGATCACCGCCGACCGGTCGCCCGTCGCCTGATCACCTTGCTTACGCTCGGCCATCGAACAGGTCTCCTGGCGGACAAGGGGCCGCCGTTCCATGGGATTAGATATGGAAAAGCCCACGGTTTGGAAGGGTCGAAATGGTCGCGAAGCGCGAGAACTCCAACGAGGCTGAGTTTTGCACAGGCTCACAACGTCAGAAGTGGGGGCCTGAGACCCAGGATTCAATCCTGGCCCGAGGTTTTCCCGCGTAGGGCGCGCGCCGAGGTCAGGGCGTCTGCGCCGAATCGAGCCCGGATGGCGTCGGCCACCGTCTCGCCGGCCAGGGCGCGGCGCTCGCCGTCGTCGAAAAAGTCGGTTTCGACCTGTCCCGGCTCCACCAGTTCGGTGATCCCCACCCCGATCAGACGCCATTTTCGATGCGGCGGGCCGGCCTTCAGCTCCTGGATCAGCAGGTCGCGGCCGACGCCCAGGATGGTCTTGGCGGTCTGGGTGGGCAGGGGCAGGGCGCGTCTGCGGGTGATGATCCGGAAGTCCGCCGCCCGCAGCTTCAGGGTGACGACCCGGCCGGCCAGGTTTCCGGATCGCGACTGGCGCGCCACCTTGTCCGCCAGGTGGGGCAGGCGGGCTTCGAGCTCCTCGAAGGTGGACAAGTCGTCTTCAAAGGTTGTCTCGGCGCTGATCGACTTGCGGACCTGATCCGGGTTGACCGGGCGGTTGTCGCGGCCATGGGCGAGGGCGTGCAGACGAAGGCCGTTGGAGCCCAGGCGCTGGGCCAGTTGCTTCAGGTCGGCGCGGGCGATGTCGCCGACGGTGCGGTAGTTGGCGGCCTCCAGGGCCGCGATCATGGCCGGACCCACGCCGGGCAGGATGCCCACCGGCTTTCCAGCCAGGAAGCTCTGGGCCTCGGCGGCGCCGATCACCGAAAAGCCGCGCGGCTTGTCCAGGTCCGAGGCGATCTTGGCCAGGAACTTGTTGGGAGCCAGGCCGACGGAGACCGTGATGCCGATCTCAGCCTCGATCCGGGCCTGCAGCCGCGCCAGGGTCTCGGCTGGCGGGTGGCCGTGCAGGCGCTCTGTGCCGGACAGGTCCATCCAGGCCTCGTCCAGGGACAGGGGCTGAACCAGCGGCGTCAGCTCAGCCATCATGGCCATGATCCGGCGGCTCTCGGTCCGGTACTTCTGGAAGTCCGGCTTGAGGATCACGGCCTGCGGACAGGCCTTGATCGCCTTGAACATCGGCATGGCGGAGCGGACGCCTGAGATGCGGGCGATGTAGCAGCAGGTGGTGACGACGCCGCGCTTGCCGCCGCCCACGATTACCGGGACGTCGCGCAGCTCGGGCCGGTCGCGCTTCTCCACCGAGGCGTAGAAGGCGTCGCAGTCCATGTGGGCGATGGACAGGCCTTCGAGCTCGTCATGCGCCACGACGCGGGGCGAGCCGCAGGCCGGACAGCGGCGCTGGAAGTCGCCGCGCTGGAAGCAGTCGCGGCAGAGGGCTTTCAAGCGCCGTCCCCCTGCGCATCGTCCAACGGCCACAGCCAGGCCGCGCCGCGCACCCCCGAGGAATCCCCGTGCGCCGCCGGGCGGATCGGGGTGGTGAAGACGTCGGAGAAGACGCGGGGGGCGATCAGGCCGGGCAGGGCGGCGTAGAGCTCCTGCACATTGGACATGCCGCCGCCCAGGACAATGATATCGGGATCGACAATATCGCAGACCACCGCCAGGCCGCGGGCCAGCCGGTCCTGGTAGCGGGCGAAGGCCGCCGCGGCCGCCGGATCGCCGGCGCGGGCGGCCGCTATGATCGCCTCGCCGGTCAGGCGCTGGCCATGGTCCCGCGCCAGGCCTGATCCCGAGACATAGAGCTCCAGGCAACCCTTGCGTCCGCACCAGCAGGTCGGCGCGGGCGTCTCGTCCGCCTCCGACCAGGGCAGGGGCATATGGCCCCACTCGCCGGCGAACAGGTTGCGGCCCTCAAGCGGGCGGCCGTTGACCGCCAGTCCGGCGCCGCAGCCGGTGCCCAGGATGGCGGCGAACACCACGGCCTCACCGGCGCCCGCGCCGTCCACCGCCTCGGACAGGGCCAGGCAGTTGGCGTCGTTGGCGTAGCGCACAGGCCGGCCGAGCACCCTGGCCAGGTCCTTCGGAAAGGGTCGTCCATTGAGCTGGGTGGAGTTGGCGTTGCGCATCAGGCCGCTGGCCGGGGAGACCGAGCCCGGCCCGCCGACGCCGATCCGTGAGGCTCGGTCCGCGGCCTGGTGCTCGGCCTCGGTGACGGCGGCCAGCACCGCCTCCAGCCCGGCCTCATAGTCCTTGGGCGTCGGAACCCGCACCCGCGCGACGAACCGGCCCTCGGCGTCCAGCGCCGCGGCCTCGATCTTGGTGCCGCCGAAGTCCACCCCGATCCGGATCATGGGGTCATGATTTGTTCCGTTTCGCGGGCGAACTCAACGACCAATCGCGAAGCTTCAGGAAATCGCCGCGGCGATCGCCCGGGACAGCTCGGCCCAGTCGTCGATGCGGGTGTGGCGGTCGGGCTCGGCCGGGGCGAGGGGACGCAGGCGCGGGTCGGCGACGTGCTGGAAGCGGGCGACCTGGGGCGCGTGATCGGCCACCGAATTCAAGTTCGGCAGCAGGTCGTCCACAAAGGCGACCGGGCCTGAGACCTGGGCGGCGAGGCCAGCGGCCAGCGGGCCCTTGGGGCCGGTGTTCAGGAGCAGGGGATAGTCCATGCCATGGCGGCCCAGCCAGCGGGCGCGGGCCAGCCGCGCCTGGCCGGGCGCATTGGTCAGGATCACCACGCTCGCCACCTGTGACAGTTCGCGAAGGGCGTCCGGGCCGCCAGGGGCGAGCTGCATGTCGCCGCAGCCATAGCGGAAGAAGTCGTCGAAGTGCCGCTTGCCCTCGTCCAGGTCCAGGTGCTGGTCCTCGCCGGGGCGATAGATGTTCTGGAACAGGGCGAAGCGGTCGAGGCGGAATTCCAGCCCCCGGTCGGCCAGGAAGTCGCCGAAGCCCTGCATGAACAGGCCCAGCACCTCGTCCACGTCGACGATGACCAGCGGCCGGTGGTGAGGCAGGCCCAGGTCCTGGAGGTGTGGCGTCTTGACGCTGGGTTGTGTTTGCTCGGCCAAGGGACACTCCGACGCGACTAACGTGAGTTTAAGGATATCCGTGAGATCAACGGGGCCAATGGTGGGGCTGCCGACCGATTCGCGCAGGCCCGAAGCATCGTCAGGACGTCAATGGCCAAGAAAGTCCTCATCGTCGAGGATAACGAGCTGAACATGAAGCTCTTTCATGATCTGCTCGACGCCCAGGGCTACGAGACCCTGCAGACCCGCGAGGGCCTGCAAGCGCTCGCCCTGGCGCGCGAACACCGTCCCGACCTGATCCTGATGGATATCCAGCTGCCGGAGATCTCGGGCCTCGAGGTCACTAAGTGGCTCAAGGAAGACGACGACTTGGCCGCGATTCCCGTGGTCGCTGTCACCGCCTTCGCCATGAAGGGAGATGAGGAGCGCATCCGCGAGGGCGGTTGCGAGGCCTACATCTCCAAGCCGATCTCCGTGTCTCACTTCCTTGAAACCATCCGTCGCCTGTTGAGCTGAGCGCCATGACCGCCCGCATCCTGGTCGTCGACGACATCGAGGCGAATGTCCGCCTCCTCGAAGCCAAGCTGACGGCCGAGTACTATGAGGTGCTCACCGCCAGTGACGGCCCGACGGCGCTCGCCATGGCGGCCAAGGAAAAGCCCGACATCATCCTGCTCGACGTGATGATGCCCGGCATGGACGGGTTCCAGGTCTGCCGGCGGCTGAAGGACGATCCCGAGACCCGCCACCTGCCGGTGGTGCTGGTCACAGCTCTGGACGGGCGCGGCGATCGGATCGCCGGGCTCGAAGCTGGCGCGGACGAATTCCTCACCAAGCCCATCGACGACGTCATGCTGTTCGCCCGGGTGCGCAGCCTGACCCGCCTGAAACTGGTCATCGACGAACTGCGTGAACGCGAGGCCTCGGGCCGGCGCATGGGCGTGATCGCGGGCGCCGCGTCGCGTCTGGGCGGCACGGGCGGCCGGGTGCTGATCGTGGACGACCATGAGCGCCAAGCCCAGCGCATCGCCGCTGAACTGGCCATCGAGCATCGGCCGGTGGTGGAAAGCGATCCGGACAAGGCCCTGATGACCGCCCGCGGTCCAGTCGACCTGGTGATCGTCAACGCCACGGCGCGCAGCTTCGACGGCCTGCGATTCACGGCGCACCTGCGCTCGGACGAGAGCACCCGTCACCTGCCGGTGCTGGCGGTGGTGGACTTTGACGAGCGGGCGCGGCTGGTGAAGGCCCTGGAGATCGGGGTCAACGACATCCTGCCCAAGCCGATCGACCCGCAGGAGCTGGCGGCCCGCGCCCGGACCCAGATCCGGCGCAAGCGCTATACCGACTATCTACGCGACAACCTCGATCACTCGCTGGAGCTGGCGGTCACCGACCAGCTGACCGGCCTGCACAACCGCCGCTACATGGTGGGGCAGCTGGAGGCCCTGGTGAAGCGGGCGACTCTGGGCGGCGACCCGGTCGCCTGCCTGCTGATCGACATCGACCACTTCAAGAAGATCAACGACGGCTACGGCCACGATGTGGGGGATGAGGTGCTGCGCGAGTTCGCCGTGCGCCTGGCCTCGAACGTGCGGGCCATCGATCTGCCCTGCCGCTATGGCGGCGAGGAGTTCGTGGTGGTCATGCCCGACACCCGTCTGGAAGACGCCCACCGGATCGCCGAGCGCATCCGTCTGCACGTCGCCGGCTCGCCCTTCCGGGTGAAGCACGGGGAAGAGCTGCTGACGGTGACCATCTCGGTCGGCGTGTCCGCGACGTTGGGCCCGTCGGAGCGTCCAGAAACCCTGCTCAAGCGGGCCGACGAGGGCGTCTATGAGGCCAAGGCCTCGGGGCGGAACAAGGTCGTCGCCCGGGCGGCCTGACCTATTTGATGACCAGACCCTGGCCGGTGGGCAGTTCCAGCACGCGGTAGCCGCGCTTCAGGAACCAATGCGTCTCGGCCACCAGCTGGTCCATGTAGTAGATCCACCCGAAGTCATCGAGCAGCAGGAACCCGCCCGGCACGATCCGGTCGAACATGGCCTCCAGGGCGGCGATCTCGGCGTCCCGGTTGTTCAGGTCCAGGTGCATGAAGGCGATCTTCTCTGGCGCCGCCACCTTGAACGTCTCCGGGACCAGGCCGGGGGTGATGATGACGTTCGGGAAGTCCTTGAAGCGCGCCTGGACCTGCATGAACAGGTCGGGACCATGCGCCTCCATGCTGTGATACGGGCGCTCGGGATCGCGGTCGAACAGGTCGTAGAGGTAGTAGCGGCGATCCAGGTTCGCGAAGTCCACGATATCGGCGACGATGCGGGCGCCGCTGCCGCGGTAGCAGCCGCATTCCATGAAGTCGCCTTCCAGGCGCAGGGCGCTGCGGGCGGCCCAGGCCAGCACCACGCGCCGCCAGAGCGCGCCGAACTCACCGTGGGTCAGGGAATGGGCGCGCCAGGCGTCCATCAGCACCTTGTCGTCCAGGAAACCCAGGGTCTTGCCGAGGGTGATGAGGTTGTCGCCGGCGAAGAAGCCACGGCGACGGGTCAGGGAGTCAAACAGGCCGTCCAGGTGGCTGTTGAACGCCTCGTTGTCCCTCAGGCCATAGAAGTTGCGGTACAGAAACGCGGGGAATTCCTGGGTCGGCTTCTCGTCGGACATCGTCGGCTCGGGCAGGGTTGGCTCACCGCCCTATGGCCCGCATCCCGGGGGCTGTCGAACGAAAAACGCCCGGCCGTGAGGCGCGGGCGTTTCAGCAGCAAACCCTGGTGGGGTTGCTTACTTGATCTTGCCTTCCTTGAACTCGACGTGCTTGCGCACGATCGGGTCGTACTTCTTCATGACCAGCTTGTCGGTCTTGGTCCGGGCGTTCTTCTTGGTGACGTAGAAGTAGCCGGTGTCCGCGCTCGAGTTCAGGCGGATCTTGATGGAGGCGGGCTTCGCCATGGTCGGTCCTCAGGCGGGGCCGGCGAACGAAGCGCCAGCGGACATTCGAAAGAGCGGCGGAAAATACGAATCCGCGCCGCAAAGTCAATGCGGTCTAGAGATGTAATGCTTTCTGCGACGTCACGCCGAACCGCATGAAGGGGATCGGGCGGTGCGGGTCCTCGATCCGGGCCATGGTTTCATGGATCACCTGGCGGGTCACCATGGGCAGGGGCAGCTCCAGAGCCTCTTCCAGTTCGAACCAGGCGATCTCTTCCAGTTCGCCGCAGTCGGCCTGTCGCTCCAGGCTGACCAGCCGCTCGGCGTCGGCCATCAGGAACCAGGTGTCGAACCGCTTGGCCAGTTGCGGCGGGGTCACGGCGCGATAGATAATCGACAGGGCTTCCAGGTCGGGCAGGGCGCCCTGGGCCAGGAATTCCCGCCACGGCCCCACGCCGGAGCGCGGCTCGGCGGACTGGGCCAGCAGCAGGCCGGCTTCCTCGAAGGTCTCGCGAATGGCGGTCAGGGCCAGGGCCCGTCCCCGCGAGGGCGGCAAGTGGCGCTCGAACTTGGCGGCCACATCCGGCTTCAGGTCGGTGGCGTAGGGCGCGCGGTAGTCGGACGGGTCGATCCGGCCGCCGGGGAACACCCAGAGATTCGCCATGAAGTCATGGCCGCCGTGGCGCTTGCCCATCAGCACCCGGGCCTTGGGGCCGTCGCGGCGAATAATGAACAGGGTCGCGGCGTTGCGGGGCCGCACGGCGCGGGTCCCGGGAGCTCGCATGCGCCCGCCCTCGGGCGGCCTCTTGGCGGGGGTCTCTTCACTCATGAAACAACTGTATGACCGCAGCGGCCCCGTGCAAACGGCGCCCTTACGTCAACCGCGCAGCTCGGGTTACTGGGGCGCGTCCGGCACGGGCAGCAGGAGCATGACATCCAGGTCCCGCATCGGCTTGAAGTTGGTCTTCTTCACCTGAAACTGGGTCGGGCTGATCTTGGTGACGCCCTGGCCGCAGAAGCTGACGAGGTTCTCTGGCGCGCCCTTGTCCACCGTCAGAGTGAAGTCGCCGATCGGTCCGGCCCAGTTGGCGCCCGTCCTCAGCACATAGGCGATCCGCTGCTCCCATAGCGGCGGGTAGTCCATGCCCGGCTTGCGGGTGCGGGCGGCGGCGGACAGGAACGCCTTGTCCATGCAGTACTTGGCGATCTCGGCCCGGCCTTCGGCGTCGGCGGTGAAGCGGGCGGAGCCGACCATGGTGCCTGCGCTGGCCCCGGCCGCCGGCTTGTAGCGGTGGTCCACCATAAGGTCGCGACCGGCCGGAAAGGTCTGCTGCCAGTGCCAGGTGGTCTTCAGGGTCCACAGGGGCGACAGGTGCTGTTTCATGCCCTTGCCGTCGTCGTCATATTCGTCGGGACGCACGAGGCCGAGATCGAGCAGGGTCTTGCCCTGGGCGGGCGTCAGGCGATCCAGAGCCTCCAGGGTCGAATGCAGGTGCGGCGCGAGCGGCAGGTTCATGCCCTTGAGCACCGCCGTCCGGTCCACCCCGTCCAGCACCGCTTTCTGTTCCAGCTCGGCCTTGACCGGGACGCCGTCCACCAGGGTGTGGAAGTCGAGCAGGTTCCGGGGATCTTCGGTGGGAACCGCCAGGGGCGCTTCGGTCGAGGGCACGTCGGGCATGGGGAAGGCCACCCGCGTGGTGATCGGCTGGCTGGTCAGGTTGCGGAACCGGTAGTGGACCCGGACTTCCTGGGCGGAGACGAACAGGTCCTCCGACGCCATCTGGATCTGGGCGCTACGGGTCAGCACCAGGCCGCCGGCCGCCATCTCGGCGCTGGAGTCGTTGGCCCCGGCCGGCGTCGCCGCCAGCAGGCCCAAGGCGGCCACAGCCGCTGTTGCGCGCAGGTTCATCTGACAGCCCCTCTTCAACCCGGCCGGGACTATTCCAGGCCGCACCGCCCAAGGCCAGGGGTCAGCGGCGCTTACCCTTGCGCACGCCCTTGGGCGGGCCGCCCCGGCGCTTGGCGTCGACGGCGCCGGGCTTGCGCCGGATCGCGCCCAGGCGGGGGCGCGGCGCGGTGGCGTCCGGCGGGGCGGGCTCGCTCAGCATGTCGAACAACAGACCGCCGGTGACGGGTGTGGCCTCCACCAGCCGCACATCGACCCGCATGCCCAATGGCCAGCGGTCGCCGGAGCGTTCGCCGACCAGGGCGTGCATGCGGTCGTCGTGGATGAAGAACTCCCCGCCCAGGCGCGAGATCGGCACCAGACCGTCGGCGCCCGTCTCATCCAGCCGCACGAACAAGCCGAAACGGGTGACGCCGGTGATCCGGCCCGGGAATTCCGCGCCGACCCGGTCGGCCAGGAAGGCGGCGATATAGCGGTCGGTGGCGTCGCGCTCCGCAGCCATGGCCCGGCGCTCGGCCAGGGTGATCCGCTCGGCGGTGTCCTTCATCTGCGCCATGTCGCGCTCGGTCAGGCCGTCGTCGCCGAAGCCCAGGGCGCGGATAAGGCCGCGGTGCACCACCAGGTCGGCATAGCGCCGGATAGGCGAGGTGAAGTGGGCGTAGCGCTGCAGGTTCAGGCCGTAGTGGCCGATGTTCTCGGTGGAATAGATGGCCTGCATCTGGCTGCGCAGAACCACCTCATTGATGATGTCGGCGTGCGGGCTCTCCCGGGTCTCCGCCAGCAGCCGGTTGAAGCGCTCGGTGCGCGGGGCCTCGCCCTTGGTCCAGGGAATGCCGAGCGTGCCCAGGAACTCGCCCAGCGCCTGCAGCTTCTCGGCGCTGGGTTGGTCGTGGATCCGATAGACCAGGGCCGTGCGCTTGGCCTCCAGGCTCTCGGCGGCGCAGACATTGGCCTGGACCATCATCTCCTCGATCAGCCGGTGGGCCTCCAGCGAGGCGCGAGGCTGGATCGAGGCGACCTCGCCCTCGCGGTTGATGATGATCCGCCGCTCCAGGCTCTCAATGGCCAGGGGGGAGCGGGCCTCGCGGCCCTTCAGCATGATCCGGTAGGCGGCCCACAGGGGCTTGAGGATGGTCTCGAGCAGGGGGCCGGTGGTCTCGTCGGGCGTTCCGTCGATGGCGGCCTGGGCCTGCTCGTAGGACAGCTTGGCGGCTGAGCGCATCAGGCCGCGGACGAATTTGTGCGAGCGCTTGCGCCCCTGGGCGTCGAACACCATGCGCACCGCCAGGCAGGCGCGGTTCTCGCCGAAGCGCAGGGAGCACAGCCCGTTGGACAGGCGCTCGGGCAGCATGGGCTCAACCCGGTCGGGGAAGTAGACGCTGTTGCCCTTCTCGCGGGCTTCCTTGTCCAGGGCCGAGCCCGGCCGGACATAGGCGGCCACGTCGGCGATGGCGACCCAGACCACGCAACCGCCAGCGTTGTCCGCCGCATCGTCGGGGTGGGCGTAGACCGCGTCGTCATGGTCTCGGGCGTCGGCCGGGTCGATGGTGATCAGCGGCAGGTCGCGCAGGTCCTCGCGGCCGGCCAGGGTCGGGGGCTCGGCGGCTTCGGCCTCGGCCTCGGCCTCATCGGAGAAGCCGGTGGGGATGCCGTGCGAATGGATGGCGATCAGGGACGCCGCGCGGGGCTGGTCCTCCCGGCCGACCACTTCCAGGATCTTGCCGCGCTTGGGGCCATAGCGGCGGTCAGAGACGCCCACCTGGGCCAGGACAAGGTCGCCGTCCCGAAGCTCCAGGGCCTCGCCCTCGGGGATGACCAGGCTCTCCTTGGTGCGGCGATCCACGGGCTCGACGCGGGTCTCCCGGCGGGCCTTGCGGATGACGCCCAGGATGCGGTGGGCGCTGGCGCCGATGCGGCGGATCAACCGGGCCTCCAGCTCCCCGCTCTCCAGCCGTTCGAAGCGCACCAGCAGTCGGTCGCCCAGGCCAGGCGCGCCGCCGACCATGTCGCGTTCGGGAGCGAGGCGGACCAGCGGGATATCGTCGCCACCCTTGACGAGGCGCACGAGCAGTTCGCCGTCAGGGTCGCGTTCCACGATGTCCACGACGCCGACCGGGGGCAAGGCGCCGGCCTGGGCCAGGCCCCGGCGGCCGCGCCGGCCCAGGGACCCGTCGGCCTCCAGGGACAGCAGCATTTCGCGCAGCGCTTTCCGGTCCGCGCCCTTCAGGCCGAAGGTGCGGGCGATATCGGCCTTGTTGGTCTCACCCGCCTCGCGGATGAACCGCAGCAGGGTTTCGCGGTCAGGCAGGCCCTGGGCCGGCTTGGAACTCGGCTTGGCGCCGGGAAAACGGGACGCCTTGGGCGCGCGGGGTTTAGCCATGCGCCCCTCTTAGCCCAATTCGCGCCGCGGCGTCGCCTGGTCCTATTCGTCGTCCCAGGGGGCGGAGCTGTCATCCGCCGCCGCCTTGGCCTTGGCGGGGGCCTTCTTGGCCGGAGCCTTCTTCGCCGCTGGCTTCTTTTCAGCGGCCTTCTTGGCGGTCGTCTTCTTGGCCGCCGGCGCCTTCTCGGCCTTGGGCTTGGCGGCCTTCTTCGCCGGCTTCTTGCCGCCGCCCTTGGCCTCGCGCTCGGCCAGCAGCTTGACCGCTTCCTCAAGGGTCAAGGCCGCCGGATCCGTGCCGCGCGGCACGTTGGCGTTGGTGGAGCCATGCTTGATGTAGGGGCCATAGCGGCCGGACAGCACCTTGACCGGCGCGCCGTCGGTCGGGTGGGCGCCCAGGTCCTTCAGCGCCGCGGCCTCACCGCGTCCGCCCCGTCCACCGGCCCGCTTTTCAGCCAGCAGGGTGACGGCCCGGTTCAGGCCCACCTCGAACACCTCGTCGGCGTTGGGCAGGTTGGCGTAGGTGCCGGCGTGCAGGACGAAGGGACCGAAGCGGCCGATGCCGGCGGTGATCGGCTGGCCGTCCTCCGGGTGCTTGCCCACTTCGCGCGGCAGCCGGAGCAGGCGCAGACCCTTTTCCAGGTCCATGATCGCCGGCGTCCAGCCCTTGGGCAGGCTGGAGCGCTTGGGCTTGTCGCCTTCGCCCAGCTGGACATAGGGGCCAAACCGGCCCGCTTTCAGGAACACGGTCTCGCCGGTTTCCGGATCGACCCCGAGTTCACGGTCGCCATTCTGGGCCTCGGCGTCGTCATCGGACTGGGCCAGAGGGCGGGTGTAGCGGCATTCCGGATAGTTGGAGCAGCCGATGAAGGCGCCGAACTTGCCGGTCTTCAGGCTGAGCCGCCCGGCCCCGCAGGTGGGGCAGCCGCGCGGGTCCGAACCGTCTTCCTTATCCGGGAAGATGTGCGGCCCCAGGGCCTCGTTCAGGGCCTCCAGGACGTTGGTGACGCGCAGCTCGGCGATCTCGCCGACCGAGGCGTGGAACTGGTCCCAGAACTCGCGCAGCAGGGCCTTCCAGTCGAGCTCGCCGGCCGAGACCAGGTCGAGCTTCTCTTCCAGGGCCGCGGTGAAGTCGTACTCCACATAGCGCCGGAAGAATTGCTCCAGGAAGGCCGTGACCAGCCGGCCCTTGTCCTCGGGCACGAACCGGTTTTTGTCCATGCGGACATAGGCCCGGTCGCGCAGCACGGTCAGGATCGAGGCGTAGGTCGACGGACGGCCGATCCCCAGCTCTTCCATCTTCTTGACCAGGCTGGCTTCGGAATAGCGCGGCGGCGGCTCGGTGAAGTGCTGTTCGGCGCGGCTGCCGATCACCCGGGCGTCGGCGCCTTCCTTGACCTGAGGCAGGCGGCCGCCTTCCTCGTCGTCGGCGTCGTCTCGGCCCTCCTCGTAGACGGCGAGATAGCCGTCGAACAACACCACCTGGCCGGTGGCCCGCAGGCCGGTCTTGCCGTCGGCGCTGTCGAGATCGATGGAGGTGCGCTCGATGCGGGCGCTCTCCATCTGCGAGGCGATCATCCGCTTCCAGATCAGCTCGTAGAGCCGGCCGAGGTCGCTCTCCAGCCGCAGGGAGCCGGGATTGCGCGCCAGGCTGGTCGGCCGGATGGCTTCGTGGGCCTCCTGGGCGTTCTTGGCCTTGGTCTTGTAGATGCGCGGGGCGTCGGGGACGTAGGTCTTGCCATAGAGCCCGCCGATCACCTGGCGCGCCTCATCAATGGCTTCCGGCGCGGCCTGCACGCCGTCGGTCCGCATATAGGTGATGAGACCCACGGTCTCGCCGCCGATATCCACGCCCTCGTACAGCTTCTGGGCGGCCTGCATGGTCCGCTGGGCTGAGAAGCCGAGCTTGCGCGCGGCTTCCTGTTGCAGGGTCGAGGTGGTGAAGGGCGGGGCGGGGGACCGCTTGCCGGGCTTCTTCTCGACCGCTGAGATCTTGAAGGTCGCGCCTTCCACGGCGGCCTTGGCGGCCATGGCGGCGGGCTCATTGCCAAGGTCGAACTTGGTGAGCCGCTTGCCCTCGTGCTTGACCATCCGGGCGATGAAGGGATCGCCGCCGGAGGAGACGTCGGCCTCGACGCTCCAGTATTCCTGGGTCTTGAAGCGCTCGATCTCGAGCTCGCGGTCGACGATCAGGCGCAGGGCCACCGACTGCACGCGGCCGGCCGAGCGCGAGCCCGGCAGCTTGCGCCACAGCACCGGCGACAGGGTGAAGCCCACCAGATAGTCCAGGGCGCGGCGGGCCAGATAGGCCTCGACCAGCTCCATGTCGATGTCGCGCGGATGCTTCATCGCCTCGGTGACGGCGGACTTGGTGATGGCGTTGAACACCACCCGCTGGACCTCGGCGCCTTTGACGGCCCGCTTCTTCTGCAGCACCTCCAGGACGTGCCAGGAAATGGCTTCGCCCTCGCGATCCGGGTCGGTGGCCAGGATGATGCGCTCGGCGCCCTTGGCGGCCTCGGCGATGTCCGACAGGCGCTTGGCGGCCTTGGCGTCCACGTCCCACAACATGGCGAAGTCCTCGTCCGGCTTCACCGAGCCGTCCTTGGCCGGCAGGTCGCGGACGTGACCGTAGGAGGCCAGGACCGTATAGCCCGAGCCGAGGTACTTATTGATGGTCTTGGCCTTTGCGGGGCTCTCGACGACGACGAGGTTCATGCTGTTTGGGGCGTTCCATCGGGCCGAGCGCCCGGAATCCAAGGGTCCGGAAGGTGGGGCGGGCGCCCCCGGCCTGTCAACGGGCCGTGATGAAGGTTCTTTTCCGACAATCTATGCGCGCTGCATTTTGCGGCGCTCGCCACGGTGATTTTGCTGAGGCTGGCCGTGTCCCTCATACGCTGGCCGCCGCGCCACCGGCGGTGAACTCCAGCCGACCGGCCAGTTCGAGCTCGGCCAGGGCGGCCAGGACGTGGGCTGCTGGCGCGCCCGAGGCGCGGATCAGCTCGTCGCGGGACACCGGGGTGGGGGAGAGCAGGGCGGCGACGCGTTCGCGCAGGGCGTCGGCCTCGCGCTCGGCCAGGGGCTCCGGGCGGAACTCCGGCGCGGGCGGGGCCTCGAAGCCGCGGAAGCCCTCCAGCACTCTGAGCACGTCGTCGATCCCCTCGCAGACCGCGGCGCCCTGGCGGATCAGGTCGTTGCAACCCTTGGCCCGGGGATCGAGGGGCGATCCGGGCACGGCCAGGACTTCGCGGCCCTGCTCAGCCGCAAGCCTCGCGGTGATCAGGGATCCGGAGCGGATCTCGGCCTCCACCACCACGACGGCGCGGGCCAGGCCGGCGATGAGCCGGTTGCGGCGGGGGAAGTCCCGGGCGGTGGCCGAATAGGTGGGCGCGCTCTCCGAGACGATCAGGCCTCGCGCCGCGATCCGGGCATGCAGGTCGGCGTGCTGGGGTGGATAGATGTCGGCCACCCCGCCGCCCAGGACGGCGATGGCGCCGCTGTCCAGGGTGGCTTCGTGGGCCGCGCCATCGATGCCGCGCGCCATGCCGGAGACGACCACGAAGCCGGCCCGGCCCAGGTCGGCGGCAAGTTCGCGGGCGAACCTTTGGCCGGCAGCCGAGGCGACCCGGGCCCCGACCACGGCCACGGCCGGGCGATGCAGCAGGGTCTCGTCGCCAAGCGTCCAGATCAGCGGCGGCGGCGGGTCGAGATGGGCCAGGCCCAGGGGGAATTCCGGCTCGCACGCGGCGATCAGCCGCGCCCCCAGCCTCGCGCCCTGCTCAAGCTCGGCGTCGGCCTCGGCCGGGCCTGGGATGCGCGGCGGCGCCGCCCGGCCGCTGCGGCGGGCCAGGTCGGGGAGGGCGGCGAGCGCCAGGGACGGCTCGCCATAGCGATGAATAAGGTCTCGGAAGCTGACCGGTCCGATGCCCTCGGTGCGCGCCAGCCTGAGCCAGTCACGCCGGGCGGCGTCGGTCAGCCTCAGCGTCACGCCGTCGTCTCAGCCGGCGGGGCGGCCTTCTTGGCGCCGATGCGCGGCTCCTCGCCCTTGAGCAGGCGGGAGATATTCTCCTTGTGGCGGATATAGACCAGCACCGCCATGAACACGCACAGGGCCGTCACCGGGTAGGGCTGGTCCCACAGGAAGAGCGAGAACAGCGGCGCCAGGGCGACCGCCGTCAGGGCCGCCAGGGACGAGATCCGGAACACCGCCGCCATGATGATCCAGGTGAGGGCCGCCGTGGCGCCGACCGGGAAGGCCGCGGCCAGCAGGGTGCCGTAGAAGGTCGCCACGCCCTTGCCGCCCTTGAAGCCCAGCCAGACCGGGAACAGGTGGCCAAGGAAGGCCGCGCCGCCCGCCAGGCAGGTGAGCAGGGCCTGGGCGTCCTTGGAGCCGTGGCGGGTGGCCAGCCAGGCGATCAGCACCGCCATGGCGCCCTTGCCGCCGTCCCCCAGCAGGGTGATCAGGGCCAGGTCCTTGCGGCCGGTGCGCAGCACATTGGTCGCGCCGATATTGCCGGAGCCGATGCTGCGGACATCGCCCGCGCCGCCCAGGCGGGTGGCGATGACGCCGAACGGAATGGAGCCGAGCAGGTAGCCGCCCACCAGGGCGGCGGCGATCAGCAGCGGATTAAGCTCAACAGGCATGGTCGTTTCCCCCTGATTTGAGCCAAGTCCTATCCGCGCCGCTGCGGCCCGTCACCTCGCGTGATTGTTACGAGGTTGAGAACAAAAAGGCAACAACCTTCAGGCGCGATAGACGACGCGGCCGTCGACCAGGGTCATCTTCACCTCGCCTTGCAGCCGGCGACCGTCGAAGGGCGAGTTCTTGGACTTGGACTTCAGCTGGGCCGCGTCGACCAGGATCGGCGCGTCGATGTCGCACAGCACCAGGTCGGCGGGCGCGCCCTTCGCCAGGCGGCCGGCCGGCAGGCCAAGCAGGTCCGCAGGCTTGGAGGTCACCGCCCGCATCAGGTCGATGAGCGGGATGCGGCCCTCGTGGTGGAAGGCGAGCAGGGCGGGCAGCAGGGTCTGCAGGCCCACGGCGCCGGGCGCGGCCTCGTCGTAAGGCAGGCGCTTGTCCTCGGCGGGCGCCGGACAGTGGGCCGAGACCACGATGTCGATCAGGCCGCTGGCCAGGGCCTCGATCAGGGCCTGACGATCGTCCTCGCCGCGCACGGGCGGGTCGAACTTCAGGAAGGTCCGGTAGTCGCCGATGTCGATCTCGTTGAACGACAGGTGGTTGATCGAGGTGGTGGCCGTAACCTTCAGGCCCTTGGCCTTGGCGCGCGCCAGGGTCTCCAGCCCGCGGGCCGTGGTCACCTGGTCGACCAGGAAGCGCGCGCCGGTCAGCTCGACCAGGGCCATGTCGCGCTCCAGCATGATCTGCTCGGCTACGGCCGGGACCGAGGGCAGGCCCATGCGGCCGGCGAACTCGCCGGAGGTCGCCGCAGCGCCGGCCGACAGCCAGGGGTCGGCCGGGCGGTGGGCGACCAGGGTGTCGAAGCCCTTGGCGTAGGCCAGGACCCGCTGCATGACCTTGGAATTGACGATGGGCCGGTCGGCGTCGGTGACGAACAGGCAGCCGGCCTCGCGCATCAGGCCGATCTCGGCCATCCGCTCGCCCTTCGCGCCCTTGGTCGCGGCGCCGGCCGGATAGACGTGGACCAGTTCGATGTCGCGGGTCCGGCGCAGGATGAAGTCCACCACCGAGGGCTCGTCGATCACCGGGTTGGTGTCGGGCTGCAGGACGATGGAGGTGACGCCGCCAGCCGCGGCGGCAAGGCCGGCCGACTTCAGGGTCTCCTTGGTCTCGGCGCCGGGCTCGCCGGTGCGGACCTTCAGGTCGATCAGGCCGGGCGCCAGCATGGCGCCGCGGGCGTCGATGACCTCGACGTCCTCGGAGAGCGCGCCAGGATCCTTGCCCTGGATCACGTCGGCGATCAGGCCGTCGCGCACCACCAGGGCGCCAGGGCCGTCATAGCCGCTGGCCGGGTCGACGAGGCGGGCGTTCACGAAGGCGATAGGGCGCGGCATGGCTTAGAGCTCGAACCGTTCGAGCCACTTCTCGGCGACCGGGGGCGCATAGGCCGCCAGGGCGTCGATCAGGGTCTCGGGATGGTCTGCAAAGGTCAGCATCTGGCGATGCACGGGTTTGACGAAGGCCTGGTCCACCGTGTGGTCCAGAAACCGCGCCAGGCCATCATAGTAGCCGGCGATGTTCAGGAAGCCGACGGGCTTCCCATGGAAGCCCAGCTGGCCCCAGGTCCAGATCTCGAAGACCTCTTCCAGGGTGCCGGCGCCGCCGGGCAGGGCGATGAAGCCGTCGGACAGTTCGGCCATGCGCGCCTTGCGCTCATGCATGGAGCCCACGACCTCCAGCCGGGTCAGGCCGGTATGGGCGATCTCCTTGCGGCTGAGCGCCTCGGGCAGGACGCCGATGACCTCGCCGCCGGCGTCCAGCGCGGCGTCGGCCACCAGGCCCATCAGCCCGACCTTGGCGCCGCCATAGACCAGCGTCAGGCCGCGCCGGGCCATCTCCTTGCCGGTGGCCACGGCCGCGCGGCCATAGCCCGGATCGGCGCCTGGGCTCGATCCGCAGAAGACGCAGAGGCTGCGCATCAGGCGTTTTCCAGCCGGGCCGCCAGGGTGGCCAGCACCGCCATGCGCGCCGCGACGCCCATTTCCACCTGGTCCTGGATCAGGGAGACGTTCAGGTCGTCGGCCACGTCGGAATCGATCTCGACCCCGCGGTTCATGGGCCCCGGATGCATTACCCGCACATGGGGCGCGGCATGGGCCAGCTTCTCGCGGTCGAGGCCGTAGAAGCGGAAGTACTCGCGCTGGGACGGCGCCATGACCCCGTCCATCCGCTCGAGCTGCAGACGCAGCATCATGACCACGTCGCACCCTTCGATGCCCTTGCGCATGTCGTGGAAGACCTCGACGCCCCAGCGGTCGGCCTGGGTCGGCATCAGGGTCGGCGGGCCGACCAGGCGCACCTGGGCGCCCATCATCTGCAGCAGGCCGACATTGGAGCGCGCCACGCGGCTGTGCAGGACGTCGCCGCAGATGGCGACCTTCAGACCGCCGATCCGCCCGAAGGCCCGGCGCATGGACAAGGCGTCCAGCAGGGCCTGGGTCGGATGCTCGTGCTGGCCGTCGCCGGCGTTGATCACCGAGCAGGTGACCTTCTGCGACAATAGGCTGGCCGCGCCGGAGGAGCCGTGGCGGACCACCAGCAGATCCGGCTGCATGGCGTTCAGGGTCACGGCCGTGTCGATCAGGGTCTCGCCCTTGGAGATCGACGAGGAGCGGGGGCTCATATTGACCACGTCCGCGCCCAACCGCTTGCCCGCCAGCTCGAAGGAGCTCTGGGTCCGGGTGGAGTTCTCGAAGAACAGGTTCATCAGCGTCCTGCCCTTGAGCAGGTCCAGCTTCTTCGAGGTCTGGCGATTGAGCGACACGAAGCCGTCGGCCAGATCCAGGAGGTTCGTGACCTCCACCGGATTGAGGTCCAGAACGGACAGGAAGTGGCGGCGCGGGAACGGGAAGGTCCTGTTGAGGACCTCGTTCAGACCGGGGGGCAAGGCTGTCATTAAAGGGGCGTCTTAGGCGCAACCGGCCCAGGCGCCAAGGGGCGTGGCCCTATTCGCCTGGGGACAGGCCGCGAAGCCGCTCCAGGGCGCCCTGCAGGATCCAGCCCGCGGCCATGGCGTCGACCAGGTCGGCCCGCTTGGCGCGGCTGGCGTCGAGCTCATCGATCAGGAAGCGATTGACCGCCATGGTCGACATCCGCTCGTCCCAGAAGGTGATGTGAAGCTCAGGCCGCAAGCGCAGGAGATTGCGGGCGAAAGCGCGGTTGGACTGGCAGCGGGTCCCTTCGGTCCCGTCCATGTTGACCGGCAGGCCGATAACGATGGCGCAGACCTCGCGGTCCTTCATCAGGGCGAACAGCGTGTTGGCGTCGTCGGTGAACTTGGCCTTCTTCAGGGTGCGCAGCGGCGTCGCCACCATGCGGGTGATGTCGGACACCGCGACCCCGATGGTCTTCTCGCCCAGGTCCAGGCCGATCAGGGCGCCGTAGCGCGGCAGAAGGGCGGGGAGTTCAGTGATGTCGACGACGGCCATGGCGCCTCTTAGCGGGGATGGCGATTGGCGGCGATGAGAAAGACCTGGGCCGATGGTCTCATGGGGTCTGGGGTTTCGACGACCGGAATCGTCCGGCGCGTTTGACGTCAACATGGACGAAGGGGGTTTGGGAAGGCGGCAAGATTTAGAAAACGTATAAGAATCAATATATTGTTGGAGTATTCTGCCGCTCATCCCGGCGAATGCCGGGATCCAGGTGACGGCCTGGACCTCGTTCGGATAGGTGTCGCCCTAGGATCTGGATCCCGGCGCTCGCCGGGATGAGCGGAGGGGATCATGGGTGAGGTTCGGGAGCTTGGTGGCGCCAAGGTGCTGGTGCTGGGCGAGGAGGGTGGTCCCGTGCTGACGGATCGCGACGCTTCGGACCTTGTGGGCCTCGCCATGGAGGCGGGGGCCGAGTGGGTTGCGGCGCCGGTCGCGCGGCTGGGGCCGGCCTTCTTCGACCTGTCCACGCGCATCGCGGGTGAGACGATCCAGAAGCTGGTGAACTACCGGATCAGGCTGGCGGTGGTGGGGGATCTGACGGCCGAGATCGCGGCCAGCAGGGCGCTGCATGACTTTGCCTATGAGTCCAACAAGGGCCGGCATGTTTGGTTCGTGGCTGACCTTGGCGATCTGACGTCTCGCCTGAACACGCCACATTAGTCGTCATCCTCCGGCCGCGAAGCGGTCCGGGGGACCCAAGCGGCGTCGCGAGGCTGGCAAATCAGCTTGGGTCCCCCGGATCGCCGTTCCGGCGACCGGAGGATGACGGAGTTTGGGGGAAGGCAACGCATCACTTGTCAAAGCGGCCCCGTGGCGGCTAACCCCTGGCACAACAACAGGAGGGCCCCATGGCCATCGACGCGGCGACCGTCCGCAAGGTCGCCAGGCTGGCGCGCATCGCCGAGCCTGAAGAAAGACTGGAACCCCTGGCGCGCGAGCTGACGGGGATCATGAATTGGATCGAGCAGCTGAACGAGGTCGACACCAACGGCGTCGAGCCCATGACGTCGGCCGTGGCCGTGACCCTGCCGATGCGTGAGGACGTGGTGACCGACGGCGGCGACGCCGCCCGCGTCCTGTCCAACGCGCCCAAGTCCGTGGGCGGCTTCTTCGTCGTGCCGAAGGTGGTTGAGTAATGACCGACCTGACCAAGCTGACCCTCAAGGCCGCCCTCGACGGCCTGAGCTCCAAGGCGTTCTCGTCGCTGGAGCTGACCCAGGCGCACGTCGACGCCGTGGCCGCCGCCAAGCCGCTCAACGCCTACATCCTGGAGACCCCGGACAAGGCGCTGGACATGGCCAAGGCCGCCGACGCCATCCGCGCCAAGGGCGAGGCCGGTCCGCTGACCGGCGCGCCGCTGGGCATCAAGGACCTGTTCTGCACCGAGGGCGTTCGCACCACGGCGTGCTCGAACATCCTGGGCAATTTCGTGCCGACCTATGAGTCCACCGTCACCGCCAACCTGTGGCGCGACGGGGCGGTCATGCTGGGCAAGCTCAACATGGACCAGTTCGCCATGGGCTCGTCCAACGAGACCTCGGCGTTCGGCGACGTGGTGAACCCCTGGCGCGGCGCGGGCTCGGACCGCAAGCTGACCCCGGGCGGCTCGTCGGGCGGCTCGGCCGCCGCCGTGGCCGCGGACCTGTGCCTGGCCGCCACCGCCACCGACACCGGCGGCTCGATCCGCCAGCCGGCGGCCTTCACCGGCACCGTGGGCATCAAGCCGACCTATGGCCGTTGCTCGCGCTGGGGCGTCGTCGCCTTCGCCTCGTCCTTGGACCAGGCCGGCCCGATCGCCAAGACGGTCGAGGACGCCGCCATCATGCTGAAGTCCATGTCGGGCCACGACCCGAAGGACTCCACCAGCCTGGACATCGCGGTCCCGGACTATCCGAGCTTCGTCGGCAAGTCGGTGAAGGGCCTGCGGATCGGCATTCCGAAGGAATACCGGGTCGAGGGCATGCCGGCCGAGATCGAACAGCTCTGGCAAAAGGGCATCGACTGGCTGAAGGAGGCCGGCTGCGAGATCGTCGAGGTCTCCCTGCCGCACACCAAGTACGCCCTGCCGGCCTATTACATCGTGGCCCCGGCCGAGGCCTCCTCGAACCTGGCCCGCTATGACGGCATGCGCTTCGGCCTGCGGGTCGACGGCGCGAACCTGACCGAGACCTACGAGCAGACTCGCGCGGCGGGCTTCGGCGAGGAAGTGAAACGCCGGATCCTGATCGGCACCTATGTGCTGTCGGCCGGCTATTACGACGCCTACTACGTCAAGGCGCTGAAGGTCCGTCGCCGGATCCTGGAAGACTTCGAACAGGCTTTCGAGAAGGTCGACGCCCTGCTCACGCCCACGGCGCCCTCGGCGGCGTTCGGCCTGGGCGAGAACGCGGACGATCCGGTCGCCATGTACCTGAACGACATCTTCACGGTGACGGTGAACCTGGCCGGCCTGCCGGGGATGAGCATTCCCGCGGGCGTGGACGCCAATGGCCTGCCCCTGGGGCTTCAGCTGATCGGCAAGGCGCTGGACGAGGGCACGTTGTTCTCGCTCGGCGGGGCCCTCGAAAAGGCCGCGGACTTCAAGGCCAAGCCCGCCAAGTGGTGGTGATGGAGACGCTCCCCCTTCGCGAGAAGGGGGAGCGCTTCAGCTTACTTCGGCAGCTTGTCGAGGTCGGCCTGGACGGCGGCGATCTGCTCGTCGGTCAGCTGGCCGCCGGACATCGGCTGCAGGGCCTTCAGGGTCATGCCCTTGAACTGGTCGAAGGCGGGGTGGGCGGTCAGGCCGGGGACGTCTTTGTCCAGGATCGCCTTGGTCGCCGGGTTGGCGGCCAGGTCGGCGATGGAGGTGGTGTCCACGGACACGGCGGCGCCATCGGCCAGGGCCGGGGCGGCGGCCAGGGCGCCGAACGAGAGGGTCAGGCCGACGAGGCCGGCGGCGAGGGTCTTCTTCATGGGTTTCCTTCCCGACGCGAGAGTTTCGCGAGGGCGAAGGAAGCTTGAAATGCGGCGAACTGGCAAGACCGATGACGTCGTTCGATGAATGTAATTGGCGTTCCAAATCGCAGAAAACGCGCACGCGAAACCAAGCCGGGCCGCAAGGTCCTTGCAGTGCTTCCTCTTCGCGGCGGGCGGATGTAGTGAGACGACATGACTGACACCACCAAGCAGATCCAAGGCCGCACCGGCCCGTGGGAAATGGTCCTGGGCCTTGAGGTTCACGCCCAGGTCGCCTCCAACGCCAAGCTGTTCTCCGGCGCGGCCGTGGGCTTCGGCGCGGGGCCGAATATGCAGGTCGCCCTGGTGGACGCGGCCATGCCGGGCATGCTGCCGGTCATCAACAAGCACTGCGTGGAGCAGGCGGTGAAGACCGGCCTGGGCCTGAAGGCGCAGATCAACCTGAAGAGCCTGTTCGACCGGAAGAACTATTTCTATCCGGACCTGCCGCAGGGCTATCAGATCAGCCAGTTCAAGGACCCGATCGTCGGCGAGGGCGAGGTGCTGGTCGAACGCGACGACGGCACGACCTTCACCGTGCGCATCGAGCGCCTGCACCTGGAGCAGGATGCGGGCAAGAGCCTGCACGACCAGGACCCGAACGCGACCTATGTGGACTTGAACCGGGCCGGCACCGCGCTGATGGAGATCGTCTCGCGCCCCGACATGCGCACGGCCGAGGAAGCCGCAGCCTATGTGAAGAAGCTGCGCACCATCCTGGTCTATCTGGGCACCTGCGACGGCGACATGGAGAAGGGCAACCTGCGGGCCGACGTGAACGTCTCGGTCTGCCGGCCGGGGGCTTACGAGAAGTTCCGCGAGACCGGCGACTTCAGCCACCTGGGCACGCGCTGCGAGATCAAGAACGTCAACTCGTACCGCTTCATTCAGCAGGCCATCGAGTACGAGGCCCGTCGCCAGATCGAGATCCTCGAGGAGGGCGGGTCCATCGACCAGGAGACCCGCCTGTTCGACCCGAACAAGGGCGAGACCCGGTCCATGCGCTCGAAGGAAGACGCGCACGACTATCGCTACTTCCCCGACCCGGACCTGTTGCCGCTGGTGCTGGACCCGGCCTGGGTGAAGGCCATCGAGGCCGGCCTGCCGGAACTGCCGGACGCCAAGAAGGCGCGCCTGCAAAGCCAGTACGGGCTGACGGCCTACGACGCGGGGGTGCTGATCTCCGACCAGGCCAAGGCCGACTTCTATGAAGCCGCCGCCAAGGGCCGCGACGCCAAGCTGGTGGCCAACTGGGTGACCAACGACCTGGCCGCCAAGCTGACCGCCGCCGGCCAGGACATCGCCGACAGTCCGATCAGCCCGGCGGCCATCGCCGAGCTGGTGGCGCTCATCGAGGACGGCACCATCTCGTCCAAGATCGCCAAGGACGTCTTCGAGCGCATGTGGGCGGGCGAGGGCGCGGCCGGCGAGATCGTCGAGAAGCAGGGCCTGAAACAGGTCTCCGACACCGGGGCGCTGGAAAAGATCATCGACGACCTGATCGCCGCCAACCCCGGCCAGGCCGCCCAGGTGAAGGAAAAGCCCCAGGCCATCGGCTGGTTCGTGGGCCAGGTGATGAAGGCCACCGGCGGCAAGGCCAACCCGGGCATGATCAACCAGCTGCTCAAGACGAAGCTGGAGGGGTAGGGTCCCCGACCCCGTGTGTCATCCCGGAAAGCGCGGAGCGCTTGTCCGGGACCCATACGCGCGGGGGTGTCCGGATGGATCGGTGTCTATGGGTCCCGGTCTTCGGCTGCGCCGAAACCGGGATGACACCTGTTGCTTGGCTCAAAGCCACCCCCGCACACGCGCGTCATCCTCCGGGCGCCCGCAGGGCGAGCCGGGGGACCACTGGGGCGGGTCAGGTTCTGGGAGTCGGCTTGGGTCCCCCGGATCCTTGCATGCGCAAGGACCGGAGGATGACGGGTGTGGGCGCTAGTTCGCTGTCCAGCGGTCCAGCCAGTTGAACACCGTGTCGTGCCACTGGACGAGGTTCTGGGGCTTGAGGACCCAGTGGTTCTCGTTCGGGAAATAGAGGAACTGGCTGGGGACGCCCTTGCGCTGCAGGGCGGTGAAGGCGGCCAGGCCCTGTTCGACCGGGATGCGGAAATCATTCTGGCCGTGGATCACCAGCTCGGGCTTGGTCCAGTTGGCCACGTGATTGACCGGGTTGAACTTTTCGTAGCCCGCCGGGTTGGCCCACGGCGTGCCGCCGTTCTCCCATTCCGAGAACCAGAGCTCTTCGGTCGCATAGCCCATGGCGCGGTTGTCGAAGACGCCGTCGTGATTGACCAGGCACTTCCAGGGTTCGTTCCAGTTGCCGGCGATCCAGTTGACCATGAAGCCGCCATAGGAGCCGCCGAGCGCGCAGGCGCGGCCGCCGTCCAGGAACGGATACTTGGCGAGCGCCGCGCTCCACCCCTTCTGCAGGTCTTCCAGCGGGCGGTCGCCCCAGTGCCGGCTGATCGCGTCGGTGAAGCCTTGGCCGTAGCCGGTGGAGCCGTGGAAATCGATCATCACCACCGCATAGCCGTGGCCGGCGTAGGTTTGGGCGTTCCAGCGATAGTGGAAGAGGTTGCCGAAGGAGCCTTGCGGGCCGCCGTGGATCAGGAAGGCGACCGGATAGGTCTTGCCGGGCTGGTAGTTGGCGGGCTTGACCACATAGCCGTGGACCGTCTCGCCGTTCCAGCCGGCGAAGCTGAACTGCTCGGGCGCGCCCATGGCGATCCCCGCCAGCTTGTCGGCGTTGACGCGGGTCAGCTGGATCGGGGCCTTGGCCTTGGCGGGCAGGGCGTAGGCCTGGGCCGGGCCGGTCAGGTCATCGCGGGCGAAGACCAGGCCGGACTTGGAGACGTCGAATTCGGCCACGTGGCCGTCGCCGGTCAGGGCCTTGGGCGCGCCGCCCTTGACCGCGTTGAAGGCGTAAAGGCGCTGCTGGCCGAGATCCTGGGCGACGCCGTAGATCGTCTTGCCGTCGGCCGACCATTTGATGGCGTCCGTGGAGCGGTCCCAGGCGGGCGCCAGTTCGCGGGTGGCGCCGGTCTTCAGGTCGCGGACCATGATCCCATAGCGGTCAGCCTCGAAGCCGGGGCGCTTCATGGCCAGCCAGGCGAGCTTGGACCCGTCCGGCGACACGGCGGGCGCGGCGTCCCAGGCCAGGTTGTCGGCGGTCAGGTTCACCGGCTTGGCCGAGGCGTCGACGGGGACCTTGTAGAGGTCGAAATTGGTGCTCCAGGGCTCGCTGGTCCCGGCGATGCGCACCGAGAAGATCACCGACTTGCCGTCCGGGGTGACGGTGAAGTCGTCGTCGCCGCCGAAGGGCTTGGTGGGAATATCGCCGTCCAGGCCGGGCGTCAGCTCGACGGCCGCGCCGGTGGTTCCGTCGGCGTTCAGGGGCAGGGCGAACAGGTGGTTGCGGGTTCCGTCGGCCCACTGGTCCCAGTGGCGGACGAACATCTTGTTATAGAGCTTGCCGCTGGGCTTCTTCGGCTGGGCGTTGCGATCCAGCGTGCACTGCAGGGTCGGGCAGTCGGGATAGACCGCCAGGCCCACCACGACGCTCTTGCCGTCCGGCGACAGGCGGAAGGCGCCGACATCGAGGGGCAGGTTGGTGACCTGGGTGGCGGTCGCGCCCTCCGGCGTCGTGCGCCACACCTGGTCCGAGCCCGAGCGCGACGAGATGAAGTAGATGAACTTGCCGTCCGCCGACCAGCGGGCCGAGCCCACGCCGCCTTCGGAAATGGCCAGCTTGCGCGGTTGCGGCGTCTTGGCGGCCAGGTCGACGATCCACAGGGAATGGACGCCCTTGTCCGCGGCCCAGTCGGTGGCGCGCAGGTCGTAGATCGCATAACGGCCGTCCGGGGAGGCGCGCAGGTCGGACAGCCGATCCAGGGTCGCCAGGTCCTTGGGCGTGAAGCCGCGGGGCGCCTGCGCAAGAGCTGGGGCCGCGCCGGCGATGGAGAGGGCGCAGGCGGCGAGGAGCAGGCGGCGGAAGGTCATGGGCGATCCTGGGCGTGACGCGGTGAACAGGGGCCGGGTCGTAACATGGGTAACAGTCCGTCTCCAGACAGAGTTCACGCATGAAAAGGCCCCGGAGCGAACTCCGGGGCCTGCTCGAATGCTGCTTCACGGCTAGTTGTTGGCGATGATCTCGAAGATCAGGCCGGTGGCGAGGGCCGCCAGCAGGTAGTCATCGCCGACCCGGTACCAGGCGTAGCCGCGCGGCGGCGGGCGCAGATGGTAGCGGCTGTAGTCGTTCACCACATAGCCGCGATAGGTCGGGGGCAGCACGCCGCCCCGGCGCCAGGCCGAATAGCCCGGGCGATAGTACGGGTTGCCGTAATAGGCCTGCGGTGGCGGGCCGTAGTACCAGCGATTGTTGTAGTAGTAGCCGTTGTGCCGGCCGGCGTCCCAGCGGTCGCGGCGGTCCCAGCGGTCCTCGCGCCGGTCCCATCGGTCTTCCCGGCGGTCCCAGCGGCCGCCGTCATGGCGGTTGTCCCAGCGATCCTCGCGGCGGTCCCAGCGGTCTTCTCGCCGGTCCCAGTTCTGCGCATTGGCGGTTCCGGCCGCGGCCATCGGACCGGCGACGGCCGCGACGGTGGCCAGGGTCAAGATCAGGCGCTTCATCAGCCTCTCCTCGGTTCGTGTCCAACGCCCCTCAACCGCAAGACTGGCGGTCGGCGCCTGAACTCCACCTGAACGAGGCTGTCAGCTTGACGGTTGCGGCCAGCGCGAGGCTGGCCGCAGGACCGATCAGTTCGGATAGGTCACGATCTTGACGATCTCGCCGGTGGCCGTGGAGGCCAGGACGAACTCGTTGCCGATCTTGTACCAGGCGTAGCCGCGGGCCGGCTTGCCGAGGAAGCGGTACCAGCCGTCCATCTTGTAGCCGCGCATGTTGGGCGGCAGCAGCAGGCCGGGACGCCAGGCGCTCTGGCCGGGGTTGTAGTAGGTGAAGGCGTCGCCCTGCGGCGCGGGGGCCGGTTGGGCGTAGCCGGGCGGCGGCGGGACGGGCAGGGGCTGAACGTAGCCGTAGGGCTGGGCCTGGCCGGACCAGTTGTAGGACTGGCTGTAGTTCCAGCTCTGGCCGGATTGCGGCTGCTGGCCGTAGTAGGGGCCCGGGCCGCAGGCGCAGGGGTCATAGACCGCCTGGGGATCATAGTAGGTGGGCAGCGCCTGGCGGGGCTGGGCATGGGCCGCGGCGCCGACGCCGAGCGTGGCCGCGAGAAGCACGGCGGAGAACAGACGAGTACGCGCGGACATTGGCGACAGCCCCCAAAGGCGTTTGATTACGACAGCCAGCTTGGCTGTGCAGCCAGGGGTAGTGGGGCGGCCAAGGTCTGTCAGCCTGCTTCCCCCGTCAGGAGAAGCCGTCTCCCCTGTGGCGTTAACCGCCCGATCAGGGAGATCTCCGGCGAGTAAACGGCGGCTATTCTTCATCACCGTGCGACCAAACGGCGCAATTCGCGCGCTTAACTATATGTTCAGCGCCTATCGACTTTCCTGGGATCGGAAATGGCCTGCAGCAACACCCAGAATGGGGGTTGGGGCCAGGATCGAGGAAGAAAATCATGCTTACCAGCGTGGAATCTGAAGGGTTGCCGCTGCCGAAGCCGGATGCGTCGGGCGACGAACTGTTCAAGCTGGGCCTGCTGTATTCGACCGGCCAGGGCGGCGCGCCGCTGGACTATGTGTCGGCCCACATGCTGTTCAACCTGGCGGCCATGCGCGGCTCGGTGGAAGCCAAGGTCTACCGCAAGGAACTGAGCCAGGAGATGGCCTCCGACGAGGTCGCCGAAGCCCAGCGCCAGGCGCGCGAATGGCTGGCCCACGGCTGAGCCGGATCCGGCTCAGCCCTCGCCACCCCGCGATCAGTTGTTTGTCTGAGCGCCTAGCGCGTAGCTGAAGCCGAATTGGATCGGCGACAGGTCGCGGAAGTACTGCTGGACGAACAGGCCCGCATTGGCCACGCCGCTGCGCGGCACATAGACGATGTCGAACCGGCGCAGAGGCGCCAGGTCCGCCGTCGGATTCTTCAGGCCCTTGGCCAGGTCGATGGTGCGCATCATGCCGCGACCATCGGGGCCGCGCCGCAGGATGATGACTTCCTTGCGGTTGGCCGTATTCCTGAAATCCCCGGCCTGGATGATGGCGCGCAGGGCGTCGCCGTCGCCTTGCATGTCGTAGACGCCGGGATTGCCCACCTCGCCCCCGACAAACACCTTGAGCGGCGCAGCCTTGGGCGTGACGTCCACATAGGGCCGCAGTAGTTGGCTGGCATAGGCCTCTGACAGGCTCTCGCGCAGCTCGTCCACCGTCCGGTCCGCCGCCATCACCGCCGGGATCAGCGGCATGGAGATGCGCCCGTCCGGCTGCACGGTCACCGTCTTGTTCAGCTCGCTGGCCGAGGGAATGGCGACCTCGATCTCGTCGCCCGGATAGAACCGATAGGGCGGCTCGTAGTCGCTCCAGGTGGCGTAGGGAATGTTGGCGAAGTTCGCCGCGGTCTTGCCGTCCTCGCCCTTTTTCTCCTGGCGCCGGGCCTCGCGGTCCTGTGGGGCGTCGCGGGACCCCAGCAGGTCTACATTGGGAACCGAGACCTTTGGCAGGGACACATGAGGCAAGGCGACGCGCGGCAGGCGCGGGGCGGCGCAGGCGCTGAGCGCCAGGCTGCACAGGGCCGCAAGGGCCAGACTCTTCGAAGCGACCGGGGTCATGGGTCAAAGGTTAAAGAGAATGGGTAATGGAACATTAATGCTCCCCGGCGACGGTGCGACCGTAGAGGCTAGAACGGTCGGATTCGTATGGCGGCGCCAGGCGCTTGGACAATGAGGCCACACGACCCGCCGCCGCGGACAGACTGGGCGGCGCGGCCGCGTTATGCTGTCTCGGATTTCGCAACCCTTCTGTGGCGGGAACGCTATCTGATGATCGCCATCTTCGCGATCATTTGCGTCCTGGGCGTGGCGGCGGCCATGACCATGAAGACCAGCTACGAGGCCAATTCCAGCGTCCTGGTCCGGCTGGGCCAGGAGTATGTTTATGAACCCCGGGCCGGCGACGCCGCCCGTGGCGCGGTTCCGGACTCCGATCAGGTGATCCAGTCGGAAACCGAAATCCTGGGCGCGGCCGCCCTGAAGCAGCGGGTCATCGACCGGCTGGGCCTGGCGCGCATCTATCCGAAGATGGCCGAGAAGTACGCCGCCGGCACGCCCGACGAAAAGAAGCTGATCATGGGCCAGGCCATCCGGGCGATGGACCAGGCCACCAAGATCGAGACCGCCCCGGACACCCCGATCATCCGGCTGAGCTTCAAGAATGACGACCCGCAGGTCGCCGCCCTGGTGCTCAACACCCTGTTGGAAGAATACCTGATCTATCGCCGCGCGGTGCTGATCGACCCGACCTCGCCGGTGCTGGAGCAGCAGCGCCAGGCCTTCGAGGCGCGGCTGGCCCAGGCGGACCAGGCCTATGAGGACTTCCTCAACAGCAACCGCATCGGCGACTTCGTGGCCGAGAAGACCTCGCTCAGCCAGCTCCAGGCCCAGATCGAGCAGCAGAAGTACCAGACCGACGCCCAGCTGCGGGATCGCCAGGGCCGCCTCTCCACCCTGGAGGCCCAGCTAGCCGGCATCTCCCAGGAGGTCGGCCTCTATCGGGACGTCTCCAGCGCGGCCAACGACAAGCTGGCCACCCTGAAGGTCCAGCGCGAGGACCTGTTGTCGCGCTATCGCAATGACGCCCGGCCGGTCCAGGAGCTGGACGCCCAGATCGCCCAGCTGGAAGCCGGCATCGCCGCCGGCCGGACCCACACCGAAGGCGCCCGCCGCATCGGGGTCAATCCGGTCTACCAGACCCTGCAGACCGAGAAGATCCAGCTGACCGCCGAGGTCTCGGCCCTGAAGCAGACCCAAGGCGCCCTGGCCGAACAGATCGTGCAACTGACCGAGCGCCGGCTGAAGCTGGCCGAGCTTGAGCCGCAGTTCCAGGAGCTGAGCCTCGACCGGGACGTGCTGCAGGCCAATGTGCGCGACTACACGGTCAAGGAAGAGCAGACCCGCGCGGCCCAGGAGATCGCGGCCAAGACCAACGACAACATCCGCATTGTCAGCCGCGCGACCCCGCCGTCCAAGGGCAAGAGCCTGAAGAAGCCGGTGGTGGTGCTGGCCTTCCTGTTCGCCGCCTTCACGGCCCTGTGCGCCGGCCTGCTGCGGATGTTCCTGCGGCCGGGCCTGCCCACCGCCCAGTCGGCGGCCCGCACCCTGGACCTGCCGGTGCTCGCCACCGCGCCCCTGAAGATTCATTAGGGCGCCGCGACCTTGGGCGTCGGTACGCGAGTGGAGAGATTGGGTTAGCTTGGACGCCCCGTGCGTGCCGCGATTCGAGAGATGGTGGACCTGAACGCCGAGATGGCCGAACTCTGGGCGTCCCTGGGCGCTCCAGCCGCTGGGCGCGCACGCGTGATCCAGGTGGCGGCCGCGCGTCGGGGCGAGGGGGCCTCCACCGTCGCCCGCGAATTGGCCTTCTTCGCCGCCCGCCGCGCCGGTCGCTCGGTGTGGCTGGTGGATCTGGACCTCCTGGGCTCGCCCCAGCACGAGGCCTTGCGGCTTGAGGCCGACCGATACGGCCCGCTGGGCGAGGCCGCCGCGGCCAGCCCGGACGGCTCGATCTTCTTCACCGTCCAGCCCCCGGCCCAGGCGCCGGATGGGCAGCCCTGGCCGCCGGCCCGTTATCTCGCCGCCCACCGCGTGGGCCAGGCCCGCTGGTGGGTGACGCGGTTCCGGCGCGAGGCCATGCGCGGCCGCCAGACCGTCCACATCCTCCCGACCGCCGACTACTGGAACGCCCTGCGCAAGTACGCTGACCTGATCGTGGTCGATTGCCCGTCGCCGGACCGGTCCCAGGCGGTGCTGACGGTAGCGCCGTTCATGGACCAGACCGTGCTGGTGGTGGCGGCCGATGAGTCCGACGTCCGGGCGCCGGCTCAGCTGCGCGACGCCATCAAGGGCGCGGGCGGCAATGTCTCTGGCGTGTTCTTCAACCGGGTGACGGTGGAGCAGCCGGGCTTCATGCGGGCGCTGATCCCGTGACCTACCAGGCCTGGACCACGCCCACGGCGCCGCCCCTGGCGCCCCAGGTCCTCCACGACCACATCACCGCCTGGCGTATGGCCGTCTTCGGCGCGGCGATCCTGGTCGTCCTGGTGTTCAGCCAGGCCTGGGTGTTTCCGTTGCTGGGCGACGCCGGCAACCCGGCCATGGATGTGGTGGTCCGCAACCTCTACTTCCCGGCCTATGGGCTGGTGCTGTTCCTGGCGGCCCTGACCCCGCTCAGCGTCACCCTGGCGGCGATCCGCCAGCCCTTCCTGATCACCCTGATGCTGATCGTGGGCCTGTCGATCACCTGGTCGATCGCGCCGGACATGACCATGCGCCGGGTGATCGCCATCTACGCCACCACCCTGGGCGGGATCGTGCTGGGCGCGCGCTACCGCTGGGCGGAGCTGGCCGAGGTGCTGGGCACGGCCTTCGCCATCCTGGGGGTGATCGCCTTCATCGTGCCCCTGGCGGTTCCCTCCATCGGGGTGATGCACGAGCTGTTCCCCGGCGCCTGGCGCGGGGTCTGGCCGGAAAAGAACGCCATGGGCGGCATCATGGCCCTGTCCTTCGCCATCCTGTCGGGGGCGGCGATGCTGAACCCCCAGCGGGCCAAGATCTGGTGGGGCTTTGCGGCCCTGAGCGTCGTGCTGATCCTGATGTCGACGTCCAAGACCTCGCTGGTCAGCGTCATGCTGGGCTTCGGGGTGCTGATCTTCGTGACCCTGGTCCGCCGCAGCCCGGCGGTGGGCGTGGCGACCGTTTGGCTGGCGGTGCTGGGCGTCGGCGCCGTCGCCTTCGTGGCCATCTTCGCCTCGGACCTGGTGTTCAAGGCCCTGGGCAAGGACGCCACCCTGACCGGCCGGACCGAGGTCTGGACCGCGGCCCTGCGGCTGATCGAACAGCGCCCCTGGACCGGCTATGGCTACGCCGCGATCTGGGACGACGAGGACCGCTGGGCCCCCCTGGCCAAGATCGTCAAGGAGGCCGGCTGGCGGCCGCACCACCCGCACAACACCTGGATCGAGACCTGGCTGGGCCTGGGCGTGTTCGGCCTGGCCTCGTGGGGCTTCTGTTTCCTGCAGACCCTGACGCTGGCCCTGATCGCGGCCTTCCGCAATCCTGGGGCCTATCTGGCCCTGCCGTTCCTGGTGATCTACGGCCTGCAGTCGCTCACCGAGACGGTGGCGGTGACCTATAACGACTTCCGCTGGGTGATCTTCGTCGCCATCGCCATCAAGCTGGTCTGGCCCGACCGTGAGGTGCGGACCCCGCCGGGGGTGATCTAGGTCTCAAACCCTCTCCCCGCAAAGCGGGGCGAGGGGGCTCTTCGGCGCTACTCGGTACGTCGGACGAACCAGCCGCTCCAGAAGTGCCAGTAGTCGCGGGCCATGTCGGGGACGATGAAGTAGCCGTGCCGGTAGGGCGCGGAGACCCCGATCTCCGGGTACTTGTGGGCGTTGTCGTACCAGGTGCCGAACAGCCGGTCCCAGATGGGGGCGACGCCGAAGTGGCCGGTCTTCTCGGTCATGTCGAGCTTATGGTGCAGGCGGTGGTGCAGGGGCGACTGGACGATCCAGCGGCCGACCCAGCCCCAGTCCGACTTGATCTCGGAGTGGATCAGGAAGCCGATGCCGGTCACCAGGACGTTCACCCAGATCATCACCGAGGGGCTGGCGCCCAGGAAGGCCATCGGCAGGTTGACGATGAAGGGACCCAGGAAGGCGGCCGGATGCTGGCGCGCGGCGGTGACCACGCCGAAGTCGCGGGCCGAGTGGTGATAGCGGTGCAGGGGCCAGAAGAACCGGCCGTGGTCGAAGCGATGGGTCCAGTAGTCGAAGAAGGTGTAGGCGTAGAAATAGATCACCAGCTGGACCAGGAAGGGCAGGGCCGAGGCGTCCACCTGGAAGCCAGTGGCGGCGGCGATGCGGTCGCGCAGCCAGACGCTGGCGAAGACGCCGGCGCCCAGGGTCAGGACCTTGGAGACCAGGTCCAGCACGTGGCCCTGGCCCAGCACCAGCACGGACAGGTCGGTCTTGAGGGAGGGCGTCCGGTCGGCGAACAGGCGGCGCAGGGAGCAGCGCTCCCAGCCCACCACCAGGCATTCGATCCAGAAGGCGAGGGGCAGGAGGGTCAGGATGACCGCGCCGTCTCGCAGCAGCCGGTCGTGGACGTTGTGCACTTCCAGATGCCGCCCGGCGAGGCTCAAGGACACATCATCGGGGGTGAAACGCATCAGCGCCCACCAGCCCAGGGCGAGCAGGCCGGCATAGACCCCAAGGGCGCCCAGGATCGCGGCGCGGCCCAGGCCGGCGCGTTTAGGATCGTCCGAGCCCAGGAGGCCGTCGGCGGTGTGGGTCATGTGCGGTGTTCCTAGGCGGCCAGGCGGCGCATGGCTTCGCGGACGGTGACGACCTGAAAGCCGTCGGCGACGGCGGTGTCGATCAACCGGGCGAGGGTCTCGGGCGTGCAGCCCCAGGGCGACGGATCGGGGCGGACGTCGTGGGTGTAGAGGATCAGCCAGGCCTTGCGGGCCTTGGCCTCGGCCAGCCACTTGCGGGCCACCGCCTCGCCGTCAGGACCTTCGACGCCCACGGCCGGAGCCTGGGCGAGGTCCGTGCCCTGCTCGATCACCCCGTGGTGCAGGGCGCGCAGGGTGGCGAAGCGCTTGATCAGGGTCTTCTTCGGGCCGGCGGAGACCTCGCCATAGGGATAGGCGAAGTTCTGGGCTTCCGGCAGGCCCCAGTCGGCCAGGGCGGCGGCGTTGCGGCTGGTGTCGTCAAAGGCCGCCTGGCCGGACGCCCGGCCGCAGTCCAGGTGCGAATAGGTGTGGCAGGCGATCTCGTGGCCAGCGCGGGCCAGCCGCTGATAGTCGACGGCTTCGGCGCAGACGCCCATGGGCGCGTCCTGGCCGGCCAGGCCCGCCGAGACATAGTAGGTGCCCGCCAGGCCGCGGGTCTCCAAGAGGGCGGCGCCCGCCACCGCAGAGGTCAGGGGGGCGTCGTCGAAGGTGAACGAGACCATCGGCGCGTCCGGCCCCTTGGCCAGGGGCTTCCTGTGAAAGCGGCGCACGATCCGGCGTCGCAGCTTGCCGGCCAGGCTGCGGTCGGCGGTGTAGACCTCGCCCATCAGACGGCCTCCACATAGAGGGCGGCGCGATAGAGGCGCAGGGCGAAGGCGCGGGTCTTCAGCGGCGCGGCCTCGGCCAGGGCGTACGCCTTGAGCAGGGGGCGCCACAGCTTCAGCAAGGGCGCGCGCTTCAGGACCTTGGCGACCTTGTAGCTGCCATAGCGGGCGATCAGGTCTGGGTGGCGGGCGGCGATCCGAGCGAAGTTGCCGGCGGACTGCTCGTACTTGTCGGCCAGGGTCTGGGGCGTATCCAGGCCCAGGTGGGTGGCGGTGTTCTCGACGTGCAGGATCGGCCAGCGGGCGGTGACCCGCATGCCCCATTCGACATCCTCCCAGCCCCAGCCGGTGAAGCTCTCATCGAAGGTCTCAGCGGCGAAGACGTCGCGGCGGACCAGCAGGTTGGAGGTGAAGATCTTCTCCGGCATCTGCGCCCGCTCGGTGGCCGGCAGGCAGTCGCTGTGGCCGGCCATGGCCCGGTGCAGGGCGTGGTCGGGACGCACCGGCGCCTGGTCCAGGGAGAAGCCGCCGAAGGCCACGGCGGGGTTCTCGGCGGCGATCAGGTCCAGCCAGACCTGCAGGAAGTCGGGGCGGTCGGGCAGCATGTCGCTGTCCAGGAACAGGAAGTGATCGCCCCGGGCATGGCCCACCAGACGGTTGCGGCCCTTGGAGCGGCCTTCGTTCGTCGAGAGCCGCAGGAAGCGGGCCGGGAAGGGCAGGGCGGCGACGGCGGCCTCGACCCGAGCCGCCAGGTCGGCGTCGCCGGTGCCGTCGTCCAGCAGGACCAGCTCGGCGCCCGGCGCCGGCGCCTGGCCCAGGGCGGTGAGCAGGGGCGTGGGGTCATCGCCCTTGAACGGGGTGAGGATCGATAGACGGGGCGCGGCGCCGGCCCAATGGGCGTTGTCGAACAAGGTCTCGCTCATGCCGCGCGCCTCGCCTGCAGATAGGTCTGGCCGCGGCTGCGGAGCGCGCCGGCGTCCACGGCGGCGATGATCCCGCCATAGACCACGGCGCCGACCGCGGCCTTGAGCAGCAGTTCGAGCAGGCCGCCCATGGCCGGGATCCGGGTGACCGCCAGGGCCATGACCCCGCTCGCCCCCACGGCCTGGGCCACGGTCAGCCAGGGGACGGGCAGAACAAGGCTGCGGCGGCCCATCAGGGCCGAGGCCAGGAGACCCAGGGCGAAGCTGGACGGAGTCGCCCACAGGGCGCCGTCCAGGCCGAAGCGGGGGATCAGCAGCAAGTTCAGGAGCACATTGGCCAGGGCGGGGACGCACATGGCGACGCTGAGCAGGCTGGTGCGCCGGCTGAGCGTGAAGGCCTGGTGGAAATAGTAGGTGGTCAGGCCGCCCAGCAGGCCGCTGAGGGCGATCCAGGGGGTGACGTGGGCGGCGCCGGCGCTGAGCTGCGGGCCGATCATGAGCTGGGCCAGGGGGGCGGCGACCAGGGCGAGGCCGGTGGCGGCCGGGATGGTCAGCAGGGCCATCAACTCGGCCTGTTCCCGCGCGGCGTGGGCCAGGGCCTCGCGGCCGCCACGCTCCAGGGCCATGACCAGGGCCGGGCCGCCGGCCGCGCCCAGCCAGATGAAGGTGACGTCCAGGGTGCGGTTCGCGAGGCTGTAGCCCGCGTGATAGACGCCCACCGTCGCCTCATCGAGGAAGTGGGCCAACAGGAAGCGGTCCGTGGAGGCCAGCACCAGGGCCAGGATCAGGGACAGGGCCACCGGCAGGCCGTAGAGGGCATGCTCGCGCAGGCGCGCGGCCTCGGCCCGGCCCATGCCGGCCAGGGCGCGCTCGCCCGGCGCGATGAAGGGCAGGCAGGCGACGGC
>NZ_JBHTLQ010000029.1:0-49630 GCF_042679085.1 Phenylobacterium conjunctum
AGCGCCACGGAGAGCGCGGCGGACGCCAGCGCGACCATCCCGGTCGCCCCGGTCCCCTATTCGCCCAGCGCCCAGACCTCGGCGCCGGCCCCGACGCCGCTTTTGACCACCCCGCCGCCGGTGGCGACGCCCGACCCCGCGCCCGCGGTGGTCACGCCTGAACCGGCCCCTCAGCCCGAGGTTCCGCCGCAAGGCTAAGGCTCCGCCCTTGGGCCGGGTCCCTCCCTCTCCCCGGCCCGCACTTGGAAAGCCGCCCCTCATCCCCGGGGGCGGCTTTCTTCGTGCGCGTCATGCCGCATGGCGCCCGGCGCCCAATCCGGGCAGAGGAAGCGCCATGCCTAGCCGCCGCGACCTCGCCCATTGGGGCTCCGCCATCCTGGTCTTCGCTGTCAGCCTGCTGGCTGGACGCTACGCCGCCGAGGGCATGACCCTGGTGCAGGCGACCGGCGCCGCAACGGCGGTCCTGGGCTCGATCACCGTGGCGGTGGCGGTGCGGGTCTGGCGCCCCGAAGAGGCCTGATCGCGGGCGCCTTCGCGCGGCGTTGCGACGCAGGAGAACGCCGCGAACCCTCTGTTCATCCCAATTGGCGAAACTGCTGGCGGGGTGAACAACAAGGAGGGCAATGGGAAACCCATGCTCCGCAAGCTTTTCTCACAAAAGACCGCCGAGTGGGGGACCACCGCCCTCGTGCTCGCGTCCGCCGGCCTCGCCGGTCACCAGGCCGCTCTGGGCATGACCCAGGCCCAGTTCATGGGCGCGGCGACCGCCATCCTCGGCTCGGTGATGGCCGCCGTCATGGTCCGCATCTGGCCGATGCCGGAGAAGGCCCCGGTCCGCGTCCGCAAGGACGACTGATCCGATCTATTTGGTCTGCAGGTTGATGAACGGCGTGCCCGAGCCCGTGACACTGGGCAGGCGGCCGTCCCACTTCTCGATCGCCCGCAGCTGAACCACGGCCGGATTGGTCGAGATCGACTGGGCCAGCAGGCGGTTGGACTCCGCCTGGCCGCGGGCCTCCTCGACCTTGGCGTCAGCCTCGGCCTTGGCCACGGCCACCCGCGCCTGGGCGGCCAGGGTGTCGGCGTCCGCCTTGGTCTTGGCCTGGATCGAGTCCAGGATCACCTGCGGGTAGCGGATGTTCCCGATCCAATCGAGCTGGCTGATGGTCACCCCTTGCGGGCCCCATTTGCGCTGGACCCGGGCCAGAGCCTTCTGGATCACGGTCTGACGACCGCCCTTGTAGAGGAACTCCACCGGCACCAGCTCGGTCTCGGCGGCGATCGCCGAGCGCACGTCATTGCGGATCGGTCCCTCGAACAGCTGGTCGAAGCTCAGCCGATAGCGGGTGTAGAGCGCCGGCGCCGACTGCGGATCGACGCGCAGCACGATCTGCACATCGGCGGTCATCGGCAGGGCGTTATTGTCGCTGAACGAGATCTCCTCGTTCTCCGTGCCCCGGTCATCGGACTCGCGGGTGTAGGTGTAGGTCCGCTGGATAGCCGGATACTGGATGATCCGTTCGCCGATCCCCACCAGGTACCAGCGCGCCGGCATCGGCACGGGATCAACCCCGGCGCTGGCGCCGAGGGTGCGGATCTTCACCCCCACATTGCCAGGCTGAACCGTCGTCGAGCAGTTCGACAGAGTCAGGGTCACGCCGATCAGCAACAGGGCGATGACGACGATCGGCAGGACGCGACGTCCGTTCAAGGTGCCCATGCGAGGCGGCTCCGGGAGGCTCCAGGTCATGGTTGAAGCCTAGCCTGACTCGCGCCTGGCGAATATCAGGTCGCGCTGACCTCGACGCCCATGGCCGTCAGCAGGGCGGCCTGTTGGTCCAGGGTGACGCGCAGGCCCTCAATAGACCCCAGGGCCTTCAGGTCCAGGCCGCTGACCTCGGCCCCGCGCAGGTCGGCCCGCGCCAGCTTCAGCCCAAAGGTGCTCGCCTGGAACAGGTCGGCCTCACGCAGGTCCGCGCCTTCCAGGTCGGCATTGGCCAGGTCTGCCTCGCGGAAGGAACAGCGGCTGAAATCCCCGCCCGGCAGCCGCAGCTCGGCCAGGTCCGCAAGCTCCAGATTACTACCGGCGAAACTCCCAGCCGTGCGCACGATGCTGCGGCCCAGGGCCTTGGCGAAGTCAGCCTTGATGAAGCTGGAGCCGCGCAGATTGCAGGCCTCGAAGCTGACCCCATAGAGCCCGGCCCGGTCGAACCGGGCGAAGGACAGGTCACAGCGGGCGAACACCGCCTCGTCCAGCCGCGAGAAGGCGAAGGCGACGCCCTGCTGGGCCTCTGAGAACACGCAGTCCTCAAACCGCGCCTCGCGAAACTCCGCATGCGCAAACCGGCAGCGCACGAGACGGCAGGCCTTGAACCGCGCCCCCTCAAACCCCGCGCCCGAGACCTGCACGTCCTCGAACCGGCAATCCTCGAACACCGCCTCGGTCAGGTCCGCGTCCGTAAAGTCCCGGTCGGAGAGATCCAGGCCCTTGAACACGGCGTTGGGTTCGAGCGGTTGCATGCCTCTCTCCGCCCCGTTCATCCCCGCGCAGGCGGGGATCCATAGGGCCTGTCCTCAGCCAAATCCCGAACTCAGCTTGGATCCCCGCTTTCGAGGGGATGAGCGGAGGGGGAACTATTCCGTCTTCACATAGATCTCGCCGCCGCCGTCGCGGAACTTGCCGGCCATTTCGGCCATGCCGGTGGCGACATCGTTCTGCTTGGCGGCGGTGTCGCGAATTTCCTGGCTGATCTTCATGGAGCAGAACTTCGGCCCGCACATGGAGCAGAAGTGCGCGGTCTTGAAGGCCTCCTTGGGCAGGCTCTCGTCGTGGTACTCGCGCGCCGTCTCGGGGTCGAAGCCCAGGTTGAACTGGTCCTCCCAGCGGAACTCGAACCGGGCGCGGGACAGGGCGTCGTCCCAGGCGCGGGCGGTGGGATGGCCCTTGGCCAGGTCGGCGGCGTGGGCGGCGATCTTGTAGGCGATCACCCCCTGCTTCACGTCCTCGCGGTCCGGCAGACCCAGGTGCTCCTTGGGCGTGACGTAGCAGAGCATGGCGGTGCCGAACCAGCCGATCATCGCCGCGCCGATGGCCGAGACGATGTGGTCGTAGCCGGGGGCCACGTCGGTGACCAACGGGCCCAGGGTGTAGAAGGGCGCCTCGCCGCAGACCTCGAGCTGCTTTTCGACATTGTGCTTGATCTTGTGCATCGGCACGTGGCCGGGGCCTTCGATCATCACCTGCACGCCATGCTTCCAGGCCACCTTGGTCAACTCGCCCAGGGTCTCCAGCTCGGCGAACTGGGCGGCGTCGTTGGCGTCGGCGATGGAGCCGGGCCGCAGGCCGTCGCCCAGGCTGAACGACACGTCGTAGGCCCGCATGATCTCGCAGATCTCTTCGAAGTGCTCGTAGAGGAAGTTCTCCCGGTGGTGCGCCAGGCACCACTTGGCCATGATCGAGCCGCCGCGCGAGACGATGCCGGTGACCCGCTTGGCCGTCAGCGGGATGTAGGGCAGCCGCACGCCGGCGTGGATGGTGAAGTAGTCCACCCCTTGTTCGGCCTGTTCGATCAGGGTGTCGCGGAACACCTCCCAGTTCAGGTCCTCGGCGATCCCATTGACCTTCTCCAGGGCCTGGTAGATCGGCACCGTGCCGATCGGCACTGGCGAGTTGCGGATCACCCAGTCGCGGATGTTGTGGATGTTGCGGCCGGTGGACAGGTCCATGACCGTGTCGGCGCCCCAGCGGATGGCCCAGACCATCTTGTCCACCTCGTCGGCCACGGTGGAGAGAACCGCCGAGTTGCCGATGTTGGCGTTGATCTTGACCAGGAAGTTGCGGCCGATGGCCATCGGCTCGAGTTCGGTGTGGTTGATGTTGGCTGGGATGATCGCCCGGCCTCGGGCGATCTCATCGCGGACAAACTCCGGGGTCACGAAGTCGGGGATCGAAGCGCCGAAATCCTCGCCGTCGCGGATGGCGCCGTCGTTCGCCTGGCGGCGCAGGTTCTCGCGGATGGCGACATATTCCATCTCCGGCGTAACGATCCCGCGCCGGGCGTATTCCAGCTGGGTGACGGCCGCGCCGCCCTTGGCGCGATAGACCCGGCGGGGCGCGGTGAACTGGGGCGCCAGGTGCTCACCCTTGGCATGGCCATTGTCCTCCGGCTTCACCTCGCGCGGATTTTCCACGATCTCCACGTCACCGCGGGACACGACCCAGGGCTCGCGGGTGCGGGACAGGCCCTGCTCGATGTCGATCTTGGCGGTCGGGTCGGTATAGGGGCCGGACGGGTCATAGATGGTCACCGGCGGCTCGTTGGCCGAGGGGTGCACCGCCACCTCGCGGAACGGCACGCGGATGTCCGGCCACAGCACGCCCGGCTGATAGACCTTGCGCGAACCGGGGCGTTCGCCCGTGGGAATGGCGTTGGCGATAGGGGTCTGGATGTTCACCGCGGGGCGTCCTCTCGTTCGAGGGTCTTCGGCTAAGGAAAGGCGGTGTCGGGGCGCATCCGGCATCCTTCCCTTCGCCGGCATGACCCGGATCAGGTTCAACGGGTCGCGGGCTCACCCGCCTCTCAGCCGCTTGCGCGCGGCCCCCCGAGGATAGGCCCCAAGACTAGGCCTGATCGCCTGTCTGGGGAAGCCGGTTAAGCAAGACGGGCTGCGCCGGCGCGACGCCGTGATAGACTGCGCGCTCCGAAGAGGTCCCTGCCCGGAGCCCGCCCATGAAGCGCCTGTTCGCCGCCGCCTTCGCCAGCCTGCTGATCGCCGGTCCCGCCGCCGCCCAGAGCGGGACCTGTTTCCGCCTGTCGGACATGGGCAATCACCGGGCCGCCGACAGCCAGACCCTTTATGTCGCCATGGGCCGCAAGGAGGTCTGGCGCTTCGACATGAACGGGGCGTGCCTGTCGGGCGTGGGTTTCGGCGATCCCCTGGTGGTGACACCCACGGGCGGCGCCAGCCTGATCTGCAAGCCGCTCGACCTGGACATCAAGGTCTCGCACATGGGCATGCTCAGCCCGTGCATGCTGAAGTCCATGACCAAGCTGACCCCGGCCGAGGTCGAGGCTTTGCCGAAGAAACTCAAGCCCTAAGGCGCCGTCGCGTCACGGTTGCACGCCGGACGCAGCAGGCCCATCGTGATCCCTTCCACAACGCCTGGGAGGGGCGACAATGACGGTTGAACTGACAATGGCGGCCTGGGTCCTGGTCCTGGCCTTTGTGCAGATCCTGCTTTTCGACTTCGCCCGCACCAGCCAGTACGGGATGAAGTGGAACACCAGCGCCCGGGACGGCCAGATGCCGGCCCTGTCCGCTGGGGCCGAACGCCTGCAGCGCGCCCAGGCCAACCTGTTCGAGACCCTGCCCCTGTTCCTGGGCGCGGTGCTGATCGCCCACCTCGCCGACATCCACACCCCGATGACCGCCCTGGGGGCTCAGATCTATCTGGGCGCACGGGTGCTCTATGTGCCGCTCTACGCCTTCGGCGTGCCGCAGATCCGCTCGCTGGTCTGGATTGCGGGCATCGTCGGCCTGGGCATGGTCGCCGCCCCGGTGCTGATGGCCTCGACCCCGTTCAGCTGAGGCTGCAAACCGCGCGGGGATGGTGGTAGGGACGAGGTCTCTGAGGAGTAGACCATGCATCTCGCCCGCTTTCCCCGCGCCCGCTTCGCCCACCTGCCGACCCCGCTGGAGGCCGCGCCCCGGCTGGGCGAGGCCCTGGGCGGCCTGAACCTTTTCATCAAGCGCGACGACTGCACCGGCCTGGCCGGCGGCGGCAACAAGACCCGCAAGCTGGAGTTCCTGGTGGGCGCGGCCCTGGCCGCGGGCGCTGACACCCTGGTCACCCAAGGCGCGGTCCAGTCGAACCATGTACGCCAGACCATCGCCGCGGCGGCGAAGTTCGGCCTGGCCTGCGAGGTGATCCTCGAAGAGCGCGTGGCCACCAACGCCATCGACTACCAGGGCTCGGGCAATGTGCTGCTCGACCACCTGCTGGGCGGCAAGTCGCGGCGGGTTCCGGCCGGCTCGGACATGAACGCGGCCCTGGAGCAGGTGGCCGAAGAGATCCGCGCCAAGGGCGGCAAGCCCTATGTGATCCCCGGCGGCGGCTCCAACACCATCGGGGCGCTGGGCTATGTGGACTGCGCCCTGGAGCTGGTGCGCCAGGCGGATGCGCAAGGACTGAAGATCGACCGCATCGTCACCGCCACCGGCAGCGCCGGCACCCATGCGGGCCTGGTCGCCGGCCTGGCCCTGGCCGGCGCCGACATCCCGGTGCTGGGCATTGGGGTGCGCGCGCCCAAGGAGACCCAGGAAGCCAACGTCCACAAGCTGGCCGTCGCCACCGCCGAGATGTTGGGCCATGGCGACCGGGTGACCCGCGAGATGACCGTGGCCGACTGCGACTATGTCGGCGAGGGCTATGGCCTGGTGGACGAGGCGGTGATCGAGGCCCTGAAACTGGCCGCCCGCACCGAGGGCCTGCTGCTCGACCCCGTCTATAGCGGCAAGGCCATGAAGGGCCTGATCGCGCTCGCCCAGCAGGGGATGTTCAAGGGCGAGACCGTCGTCTTCCTGCACACCGGCGGGGCTCAGGGCCTGTTCGGCTATCACTCGGTGCTGGAGGGCCACCTGTAATGAGCAAGACCAAGGTTCTCGGCGTGCTGGGCGGCATGGGCCCGGCCGCGACCCTCGACTTCCTGACCAAGGTCCAGGCCTACACCCCGGCCAAGACGGACCAGGATCACCTGCGAGTGCTGGTGGACATCAATCCCCAGGTGCCGGATCGCAACGACGTGTTCGCCAAGCCGGGTCCGGTCCTGGCCGAGATGGCGCTTGGCCTGCGCAATTCCGGCGCCCAGGTGCTGGCCATCGCCTGCAACACGGCCCACGCCTATGGCGACCTCGTCAGCCGGGCCTCGGGCCTGCCGCTGATCGACATGATCAGCACGGCGGCGACGGCGGCGCGCGACACCGGCGCCAAGCGGGCCGGCGTGCTGGGCACCAAGCAAGCCGTCAAGCTCTATCGCGAATACATCGCCGCCCAGGGCATGAGCCTGGTGACCCTGCCCTCCGACCAACAGGAAGCCTTCATGGCGTTGCTGTACCGGATCAAGGGCGGCGACACCGGCCCCGAGGCCCGCGCCGCCATGGCCGAGCTGGCGCAGGGGCTGGTCGCCGAGGGCGCGGAGGCCATCATCGCCGGTTGCACTGAGGTGCCGCTGGTGCTGGCCAAGGACGATGTCCGCAAACCCCTGCTGGACGCCGGCGACCTGCTGGCCCGGCGTTGCGTAAATGTCTGCCTGGGCCTGGAGCCGGCGCCGACGGTGGACGCCTAGGCGTGGACACGCTCACCGGCCGGGCCTCCGCTGTTCCGGGCGCCGTGGCGGTGAAGGCCTCGGCGGGAGATGTCCTGTTCCGGCCAGGAGACCCCTGTCGCGGCTTCCTCGCGGTCCGCAGCGGCTCTGTGAAGGTGGGTCTGACGGCCGCAAACGGCCGGGAGATCGTGCTCTACCGCGTACGTCCCGGGGAAATCTGCCTGCAGACCTTCTCCTGTCTCGTGGTGGGCGCCGCCTATGCGGCGGAGGGTGTGGCTGAGGATCTGGTCGAGGCGATCCTGATCCCGCCAGCCGCCTTTGACCGGCTGATGGCGGAGGACGAGAGCTTCCGCGCCGCGGTCCTGGCCTCGGTCGCCGGCCGGTTCGGCGACTTTGAACACGTCGTGCAGGCCCTGGCCTTCACCGGGCTGGAGACCCGCATCGCAGCCGCGCTCCTGCGACTGGCGGACGCCTCCCAAGAGGTGCGCGCGACGCATGCGGACCTGGCGGCCGAGATTGGTTCAGCCCGGGAGGCTGTGAGCCGTCAGCTCGGCCTGATGGCCCGGGCCGGCGTGGTCGACCTGGCGCGAGGGCGGATCAGATTGCTCCGCCCCGCCGCTCTGCGGCGGCTGGCTGAGGATGTGAGCTGAAATCAGCTGGAAACGTGACTTGGTCACAGACGGCGCGGTCGCTAGGGCGCAGCTTGCCGCCATCGACGTGGGGGAACGCCCCCACAGGAGATGGAGATTCCCATGCCCAAGAATGAAGGCGGTCTCGACCGCGTGCTCCGCGTGATCGCCGGCCTGGCGGTGTTGTCCCTGGCTTTCGTCGGGCCGAAGACGCCATGGGCCTACCTCGGCCTTGTGCCACTGCTCACCGGCGCCCTGGGCTATTGCCCGCTCTACAGCCTACTGGGCCTCAACACCTGCCCGGTGAAGAAGGCCTAGAGCCGGTTCACACCGAAGGTGTCGCAGGCGGCGGGATCGCCGCTCTCTGCGCCCGTCCGGAACCAGCGCATCCGCTGGGCGCTGGTTCCGTGGGTGAAGGTGTCGGGCATCACCTGGCCCTGGGCCTGGCGCTGCAGGGTGTCGTCACCGACCGCCGCCGCCGCGCCCAGCCCATCCTCGATGTCCTGGGCGGTCAGGCTGACGGCCCCGCCTGAGGCCTCGGCGGCGTGGGCGACCCAGACGCCGGCGTAGCAGTCCGCCTGCAGCTCCAGCCGCACGGAACCGGAGTCAGCTCCGCGCGCGCCCATCCGCTCGGCGCGGTCGGTCTGGCCGGTCAGCTTCTGGACGTGATGGCCAATCTCGTGGGCGATGACATAGGCCCGCGCCGCCTCGCCCTGGGCGCCGAAACGGCCCGACAGCTCCTGCCAGAAGCTCAGGTCCAGATAGACCTTCTCATCGGCCGGGCAATAGAACGGCCCCATGGCCGATTGGCCCAGGCCGCAACCGGTGCCGGTGGACTGGTCATAGAGCACGACGGCGGCGGGGCGCTGATAGGCGCGGCCTCGGGCCTTGAACTCGGCGCTCCAGACATCGGTGGTGGACTGTTCGATCACGTCGACAAACTGGGCGTCGCGATCCTGGGGCGTGCCGCGGAAACCTTCCTGGCTCTGTTCCTGGCCAGCGCCGGTCTGCTGCAGGGCGCCCAGGGTGTCGGACGGCGAGATGCCGAATACGAAGTAGCCGATGGCCGCCAGCACGAGGCCGCCTATGCCGACGCCGCCGGCGGCGACGGGGCCCATCCCGCGACGATCCTCGATATTGCCGCCCCGCTTGCCGCCGTCCCAGCGCATGGTCGTTCCCCTTCAGGTTCCGGGCTGAACGCCGAACCGAGGCGCAGGATGCGTCGGAACGGCGCCGCTGTCAGCGCCGCTCGGCGAGGATCGCCTCGATCCGGGCGCGGGAAGCCGCCAGCGCCGCCTCCGGAATGGAAGGCCAGACGGGCTGGGCCAGGGTCGGCAGCGGCGGGATCACGTTCGGCGGCTCGGGCGAAGGCGGCAGGCGCGGCGGCTGGGTCTGCAGGGCCGCGAGGTTCTGTTCGCTGCGCAGGCGGGCGTCCAGGGCGTTGAGTTCGGCCTCGAGGCCGAGCTGGCGCGGCCGATCCATCATGCGTTCCGCCCAGCTTGTGTCAGGCGGCGCGGGTAGAGCTTGCGCGAAAGCGGCGCTCGCGCAGGCCCAGGCGGCGACGATGAGGGTGGCGGTGCGGACCATGCTTCGTGTCCCTTCCCCCTTGATGTGGGGATCGCGAGAAGCGGTTTAAGCCCCCCGGCGGAAACCCCGGGTCTCGCGGAACAGGATGTAGACCCCGCTGCCGGCCACCACCACCGCGCCGATCAGGGTGGTGAACTGGGGCGTCTCACTCCAGACGAAGAAGCCGATCAGGCTGGCCCAGACCAGCTGGCTGTAGTCGAAGGGCGCGACCACGGCGACGGGGGCGTTGCGCAGGGATTCCGTCAGCAGCAGCTGGCCGACCCCGCCGATCAGGCCGGCGGTGATCAGCAGCAGCAGGGTCTGAGTGTCCGGCATGACCCAGCCGAACGGCGCGCCCGCCAGGCCCAGCACCATGCCGGCCAGGGTGAAATAAAAGACTATGGTGGGGCCGGGCTCGGTGCGGCTGATCTCGCGGATGGTGATCATGGCGCCAGCCGCGCCCATGGCGCCGACAATGGCCAGGATCGTGCCGGTGAAGGCCATGTGGGCGGGGTCCGGATGGACCATGATCAGCACGCCCAGAAAGCCCACCCCCACGGCGGCCCAGCGGTGCACGCCCACCGGCTCTTTCAGGATCAGGGCCGACAGGGCGGTCATGAACAGGGGCGAGGAAAACGAGATCGCCGTCGACTGGGTGAGCGGCAACCGCGCCACCGCCATGAAGCCGCAGACCATGCCGGTCAGCCCCACGGTCGCCCGCATCAGGTGGCCAAGCGGCCGCTGGGTCTTCAGCACCGAGAAGCTGGAGGTGCGGGCGATGTAGATCATCACCGGAATGAAGGCGAAGGCGTTGCGGAAGAAGATCACTTCCAGCACCGGCACGCCCTTGGCCGAGCACCACTTCACCAAAGCCGCCAGGGTCGCCATGCAGGCCATGGCCGCGACCCGCAAGGCGATGCCGACGCCATTGCGATCCAGGGCGGTGGTCTGATCGTTCAAGGCGCGGGCTCCGATATGCGAACCCGCCATAAGCCGCGGGACGCGGCGTGACCATGGCGCACACCGCGCGCAGCCCCAAATACAACCCTCGCGTTTGCGACGCCCGTCCAGGTCTTGCGACATAAGGTCGCCCAAAATGGGGGGAGGGATTTCTTAACCATGGCGAAACGGCTGCGGACCAGGGTTTGCCGTATCTGCCAACCAGCCGGACGTGTCATGAACCTGCAGTCCATCAAGGGCCGGATCAATCTAGCCGGACTACTCATACTCGTATTGGGTGTAGCCAGCGCCGGAATCGGACTCGGCGTGACCTTCGGCCTGACGCGCGCCCTGGAGAACAGCACGCTCGCGGCGACCATCCTGCGCAACCACATGGAAGCGGACATGATGCACGACGCCCTGCACTCCGACGTGCTGGCGGCGATCATGTCGGGCGACCCGACCAACGGGGTCTCCATCGCCGACGTGAAGGCCGATCTCGCCGAACACGCCCAGTTGTTCGAGGACAGCCTGGCGGCCAATGACAAGCTGGTCACCCGCCCGGAGGAACGGGCGTTGCTGGCCGAGCTGAAGACCCCGCTCTCCGACTATATCGCCTCGGCCCAACGCATCGTGGACCTGGCGACCACCGATCCGGCGGCGGCCAAGACCGCCCTCCCCGACTTCAAGACCAGGTTCGACGCCCTGGAAGAGGGCATGGCCAAGGCCGGCGACGCGATCGAGGCCAATTCAGCCAAGGCCAGCAGCGAGGCCGTCAAGAAAGACAAGGACGCTCACAGCCTGATGTTCGTGGTGCTCGCGGCGGGGATCGTCTTCGCCGTGGCGTTGATCATCCTGGCCAACCGCGTGCTGGTGAAGCCCATCACCGACGTGACCGTCGCGACGGAGCGTCTGGCCCAGGGCGACCTGACCATTGTCCCGCCGCACGCCGATCGCCGCGATGAGATCGGCGCCATGGCCCGGGCCATGGGCGCCTTCAAGGAGGCCATGGCCGGCCGCCAGAGCGAGGCCGAGGCCGCCGAGCAGCGCCGCCAGATCGAGGCCGAGCGCCGCTACGCCGAAGAGATCCGCGCCAAGGCGGAAGAAGAGCAGAACGCCGCCATGGCCGCCGTCAGCCAGGCCCTGGAGCGTCTGGCCCAGGGCGACCTGACCCACCGGATCGATGACCGTATCCCCGCCTCGTACCGGAAGCTGAAGGAGGACTTCAACCAGGCCATCCGCCAGCTCGAAGAAACCATGGTGGTGATCCTGGAGCACGCCGAAGCCATCAAGTCGGGCGCGGGCGAGATCAGCCACGCCTCGGACGACCTGTCGCGTCGCACGGAGCGCCAGGCCGCGACCCTGGAGCAGACCGCCGCGGCGGTCGAGGAGATCACCACCACGGTGCGCCAGTCGGCCGACGGCGCCCGCGCCGCAGACACCGCCGTGACCGAGGCCAAGACCGACGCCGAACGCGGCGGCGAAGTGGCGACCCAGGCCATTGCGGCCATGAGCGAGATCGAGGCCTCCTCCGCCCAGATCGGCCGGATCATCGGGGTCATCGACGAGATCGCCTTTCAGACCAACCTGCTGGCCCTGAACGCCGGGGTCGAGGCCGCCCGGGCCGGCGAGAGCGGCAAGGGCTTCGCCGTCGTCGCCTCGGAAGTCCGCGCCCTGGCCCAACGCTCCGCCCAGGCGGCGCAGGAAATCAAGGACCTGGTCGAGGTGTCCGGTCGCAACGTGTCCACCGGCGTCGGCCTGGTGGGCCAGACTGGCGAGGCCCTGTCGCTGATCGTGAATAAGGTGGGCGAAATCAACGCTCTGGTGCGCCAGATCGCGGCGTCGTCCCGGGATCAGGCCTCGGCCCTGGGCGAGGTCAATCTGGCGGTCAACGAGATGGACCAGGTGACCCAGCAGAACGCCGCCATGGTCGAGGAATCCACCGCCGCCAGCCATGCGCTCGCCCGCGACGCCGTGGACCTGTCGAACCTGGTGGGCCGGTTCCGGATCGGCCAGACCTCAGCCCATCGGCGCGCGGCCTGAGGCTCTAGCCCAAACTCAGGGCCGGCGCGGGACGACGCCTTCGTCCGCCGGGGGCAAGCCGATCTCGGCCAGGCGCAGCAGATAGGCGTAGGTGGCGCCTGCGAACTGCAGGGCGGCCTGCAGAAGCTCCGGACGCCCTATCACCTCCGCCGGCAGGATCAGGCCGCCGTCGGCCTTGCGCTCCAGCCAGCCCTCCTTGGTCAGGCGACGAGCGTATCGGCGGGTGGTCTCGTAGGGCAGGCCCAGCCCCTTTGACACGGCATAGACGCTCACCGGCCGGCGCACAGCGTCCGGCGGGATGGCGTCAATTCCCGCATAGGTCTCGGCGGTTTCCCGGTCCTGGGCGAAGTGCTGCATGTTGCCCCGCGCCACGGCCATGCCGACCAGCAGGCTCAGCGCGTCCAGTCCCACGATGCCCGCCATCTCGGTCAGGCTGTCGAGGAAGTAGTCGATGGACAGTCGAACCGTGCGTCGGCTGACGTCAGGCCCGGCTGGCGCGGGCGCCTTCCCCGGGATCGCCCCAATCGTGATGGCGTCGCGCAGGAAGCGGCGGGCGACCTCCCAGTTCTCCGCCATGCCGGACAACAGCCCCGGCGAGAGATGCACCCGGTTGGGCACCCAGACCCCGCCCGGCCCGGCCTCGACCATGCCGGCCTCGCGCAGCTTGACGACATGCCGGCGCACGGTCTCGTAGGGCAGGCGCAGGTCCTTGGCGACCGCGTAGACGCTGACCGGTCGGCGCATCTCATCGGGCGGCACATCGCCCGCGCCCGCGAAGGCGGCGTCCTGCGCCGGATCCTCTTTCAGGGGGCGAACATTGGCCCGGCTGACGCCCAGAAACACCAGGGCGGTCAGCAGATCCTCGTCAATCGCCCGGGTGACGAGCGTGGCGGTCTGCAGGAAGTAGTAGCCGGCCACCCGAAGGGCCATGCGCCGGCGGTCGGCGGAAATGGCCATCTGGGTGGGCTGGAACATGTCCTAGGCATCCTCTCATGCGCGCGGCGACGGCGAGGTCCGTGGCTGGCCGTCGACTCAGGCGCGAACATCAGCTCAATTGACTTGACGTCGTCGCACGGCGCCATCCCCATATTGAGGGATAAAATTTCAAGGCGTCCGCATGACCGTCCCTCCCCGACACTATCCCACTCCGGCCGCAAAGTGCGCCGACCTTGTGGTCCACGTGGCCGGCCTGACCCTGGCCCTGATCGGCGGCGGGATCCTCCTGGGGCTGTCGGTGCGGCTGGGCCATATGGGCCAGACCGCGGCGATCGGAATCTATGCGGCGGGCATGGTGGCCATGCTGGCCCTGTCCACCGCCTACAACTTCGCCAAGGCTGCGCACCGGCCGCTGCTGCGCCGCTTCGACCATGCCGGCATCTTCCTGATGATCGCCGGCTCCTACACGCCCTTCACCACCCAGAACCTGCACGGGGCCTGGGCGATCGGCATGACCACCGCCGTCTGGTCCGTGGCCCTGGTGGGGGTGGCGGGCAAGCTGTTCCTGCCCGGCCTCGGCCGCCGGTTCTGGGTGGCCATCTACCTGGCCCTGGGCTGGCTGGTCCTGGTCGCCATCAAGCCGATGATCGAGGGCCTGTCGTGGCCGGCCCTCACCCTGCTGGCCCTGGGCGGGCTGGCCTATTCCACCGGCGCGGTCTTCTACCTGATCCAGCGGCTGAAGTTCCGCCGGGCGATCTGGCACGGCCACGTGGTGGGCGGCGCGGCCCTGCAATATGTGGCCGTACTGCTGGGCGTGGTGCTGGCTCAGCCCCACTGACCCCCGCCGCCCTCAGGGGGCGATGGGGTACTGCACGGTCTGGACCTTGGTCTTGCACTGTTCGGCCCGCGACGCGTTCATGTCGCTGACCTGCTTCTTGACCACCAGCTTGTCGCCCTGGACGACGGCGCTTTGCAGGCAAGGCACAAAGCTCTCGCCCAGCACGGTCAGCACATGGACCGGCCGGGTCGCCGGCGCCAGCAGGTCCGGCTTCGTCGCCACCACATCGATCCGGTAGGCGTAGATCTCATTGCCCGTCTGCTTGAGCACGAACACGCCCGAGGTCGTCTTGCCCAGCACCTGATAGCTGAACGGCTCGTCCTCGATCACGGTGGAGACCGTGTCGCCCGCCACCTGCACCGGCTGGTCGTTGAAGGCCCAATTGCTCTCCTGGCAGGTCTCCAGGACGATGGATCGCACGATGATCCCGTTGTCGCTGGCCCAGGGGGCCATCTTCTGCAGACAGACCGGATTGATCGCCTTGCCCCCCAGGTTGAACCCCTGGAACGGCTCCGCCGCCTGGGCCTGAGCCGCCATGGCCCAGAGCACGCCGATCACGGCCAGATGTCTGATCATTGGAATCCCCCCTCGGGCGCGCCTGCCCAAGGCCGAGCTTCCCCGCCCGACCGGGGGTCCGTCAACATCAAGGTCCCGCCGCAAGTGGTGCCCCAGGCCGGACTCGAACCAGCACGCCTCTCGACAGCAGATTTTGAGTCTGCCGCGTCTACCATTTCGCCACTGGGGCCAGCGGGGCGCGCAATGTAGCGGAGGCTTGATCCCGGTCAACGCGCTGCACACGTTTGAGCGCGCAAAGTCGCAGGGCTGAAGACTCCCCTCGACGGACGCGGGGGCAAATGATAATCGTTCGCAATAGGGGCGCGTGACGAGGAAGGCCCGGATGAACAATCTGTCGATCGAGCGTGCGGCCCTGGCCGAGGCCGGCCCTGTCGGGGCGGCCATCGTGCGCCTGAGCGAGGCCTCGCCCGGCGACCGGGGCGCCATCATCGAGGTGCGCGCCGATTTGGCCGAGACCGATCACGGGGTCGACCGCGAGGAACTGCAGCGCCGGCTGTTGGAGTTCGGCTTCGTCGAGGGCGCCCGCATCGAGGTGATCCACGAGGGCCTGTTCGGCCACGACCCCATCGCCGTGCGGCTGGACGACATGCGCGTGGCCCTGCGCCGCCGCGACGCCGACGAGGTGCTGTTCATCCTGGACAAGCCCGGCGTATGAGCGAGGCTGTTCTGCCGCCGGCGCGCGTGGCGCTGGTGGGCAATCCCAATTCCGGCAAGACCGCCCTGTTCAACGCCCTGACCGGCAGCCGCCAGAAGGTGGCCAACTATGCCGGCGTGACCGTGGAGCGGAAGGAAGGGGTGATCGTCACCCCCGCTGGCCGGCAGATCTTTGTCCTCGACCTGCCCGGCACCTATTCCTTACGCGCCCGCAGCCCGGACGAGGCGGTGACCCGCGACGCGGTGCTCGGCCAGCTGGCCGGGGAGACCCCGCCCGACGTCATCGTCTGCGTGGCCGACGCCACCAACCTGCGCCTGGTGCTGCGCCTGATCCTGGAACTGCGCCAGGTGGGGCGGCCGTTGGTGCTGGCCCTGAACATGTACGATATCGCCCAGCGCCAGGGCCTGCGGATCGACCTTGAGGGCCTGAGCCGCGAGATCGGCGCGCCCATCGTCACCACCGTCGCCACCCGTAAGCGCGGGATCGAGGACCTGGTGGCCCAGATCGACGCCGCGACCCTGGACGCGGCCCAGGCGGCCGAGAACCGCTGGCAGGCGCCGGACGCCAGCCAGATCCGCGACGCCCACCGCGAGGCCCAGCGGATCCTGCGCACCTATGTCCGCCCGCCGGAGCGCCCCGACACCCTGACCGGCAAGGTCGACGGCGTGCTGCTGCACCCGGTCGGCGGCCTGGCCATCCTGTTGACCCTGCTGTTCGTGATGTTCCAGGCGGTGTTCACCTGGGCCGCGCCGGTCATGGACCTGATCGACGGCGGCGCGGGCGCCCTGGGGACCCTGGTGGGCCAGGCCCTGCCTGACGGCATGTTGCGCAGCCTGATCGTCGACGGGGTGATCGCCGGCGTCGGCAGCGTGCTGGTCTTCCTGCCGCAGATCCTGATCCTGTTCCTGTTCATCATCCTCCTGGAGGACAGCGGCTACATGGCCCGGGCCGCCTTCCTGATGGACCGGATCATGGGCGGCGCCGGCCTGCACGGCCGCGCCTTCATCCCCCTGCTCTCCAGCTTCGCCTGCGCCATCCCCGGCATCATGTCGACGCGGGTGATCGACAGCCGCCGCGACCGGCTGACCACCATCCTGGTGGCGCCCCTGATGACCTGTTCGGCGCGCATCCCGGTCTACACCCTGATCATCGGGGCGGTGATCCCGCAGAAGACTGTGTTTGGCTTCGCCAGCCTGCAGGGCATGGTGATGTTCGGGCTCTACGCGGCCGGCATCCTGTCGGCGCTGGGCGCGTCCTTCGTCATGCGGCGCTTCTTCTGGCGGGGCCTGTCCGAGCCCTTCATGATGGAGCTGCCGACCTACAAGGCGCCGGATGCGGCCAATGTGGCGCGCCAACTGCTGCAGCGGGCCCAGATCTTCATCAACCGCGCCGGGCGCATCATCCTGCCCTTGATGATCCTGGTCTGGTTCCTGTCGACCGTCCCCGCAGCGCCCGCCGGGGCCACCGGCCCGGCCATCGACTACAGCTTCGCCGGCATGATCGGCCGCTTCATCCAGCCCATCTTCGCCCCCATCGGCTTCAACTGGCAGATGGTGGTGGCCCTGGTGCCCGGCATGGCCGCCCGGGAGGTCGCCGTCGCCGCCCTGGGCACGGTCTATGCGGTGGGCGGCGAGGCCACGACGGCCCTGTCCGCCACCATCGGAGCCCAGTGGTCCCTGGCCTCGGGCCTGGCCTTCCTGGCCTGGTACGTGTTCGCGCCCCAGTGCGTGGCCACCCTGGGCGTCGTGAAGCGGGAGACCAACAGCTGGAAGTGGCCGACGGTCATGTTCGTCTACATGATGGCCCTGGCCTATCTGGCGGCCTTCATCGTCTACCAGAGCGCCGTCGCCCTCGGGGCTGGTTAAGATTTCGCCCGCTCCGGTTAAGCGCGCCCCTTTATCGCCCGTTAAACGTGCGCACCCTAGGATGGGTTCGGGAGGGCTAGCCCATGACGCTTGCGCGGAATTCCCACGTCCGGATGACGCCGACGGCCGAGGTCATCGCCTGTCAGATCCGGGAGACCCTGTTGCTGTTCGGGGGCGAGGCCCACCGCAGGGACGTGATCGCCCAGCTCGCGCGGGACCGGGGTCTCGACGTCCGCCGCATTCCGCCGGAGCTGGAGCGGGAGGTCATCGACAGCTTTGAACGCGCCTGCCGCGCCCAGGCCCTAGGCCTGCACCCCAAGTTCGGCGAAGGCTCTCACCGCTGGGCGGTCAGGACCCGAGCCCTGGCGAGCTGACCGGCGGGGTGTCGCCGCCCAGCGCATTGGCCGCGCCCTGAAGCCGGATCAGCAGCCGCTTGAGCAGGGCCACCTCGCTGGGCGCCAGGCCGGCGATCAGCGCCGCCTCATAGGCCAGGGCCAGGGGCGAAATCTCCGCGTGCAGCCGCGCGCCCTCCAGGCTCAGGGACAAAAGGTGCGAGCGGCCGTCGGAGGTGTGATCCGCCCGTTGCACCAGCCGCCGCTTGGACAGCCCCTGGGCCGCGCGGCTCACCGTCACCTTGTCCATGCCGGTGCGGGTGACGATGGCGGCCTGGGTCAGGGCGCCGTCCTCGGCCAGCACACAGATCAGCCGCCATTGCGGGATGCTGAGGCCGAAGCGGTCCTCATAGGCCCTGGCGATCAGGCCGGAGACGGCGTTGGACGCCACCGACAGCCGGTAGGGCAGATAGGCGTCCAGCTTCAGGTCACCGGGGGCGGCGTCCTGGCGCGGCTGGGACGGGGCGTTCATGGCTGGGCGACGTCCTGTTCGATGGCTCCAAAGATGGAGTGGCGGCGGGCGTCGCGCATTTCAATCCTGACGCGATCTCCGCGCTTCAGGAACGGCGTGCTGGGCGCTCCGTGGGCAAGGGTCTCCACCGTGCGAAGCTCAGCGAGGCAGGAATAGCCGACACCGCCCTCGGCGATGGTTTTCCCTGGACCGCCGTCCGGACCGCGATTCGACACCGTGCCGGAGCCGACGATGGTCCCGGCGCCCAGCGCCCGGGTCTTGGCCGCGTGGGCGATCAGGGTTCCGAAGTCGAAGGTCATGTCGACCCCGGCGTCGGCCTCGCCCAAGAGCTTGCCGTTCAGCTCGACCTCCAGGCGGCCGTGCAGCTTGCCGTCCTTCCAGGCGTCGCCCAGGGCGTCCGGCGTCACCGCCACGGGCGAGAAGGCCGAGGCGGGCTTGGACTGGAAGAAGCCGAAACTCTTGGCGATCTCGCCGGGGATCAGGTTGCGCAGCGAGACGTCGTTGCAGAGCATGACCAGGCGGATGGCGGCCAGCGCCTCCTCCCGGCCGGCGCCCATCGGCACGTCGCCGGTGACCACCGCGATCTCGCCTTCCATGTCGCAACCCCAGGCCTCGTCGGCCAGGGGGATCGGGTCGCGCGGGGCGAGGAACCCATCGGAGCCGCCCTGGTACATGAGGGGATCGGTCCAGAAGCTGTCGGGCATGTCGGCGGCGCGGGCCTGACGCACCAGGGCCACGTGGTTCACATAGGCCGAGCCGTCGGCCCACTGGAAGGCGCGCGGCAGCGGGCTCTCGGCGGCGTGCTCATGGAACCGCACGCGGGGGATCGAGCCGTGCTCCAGGCTCTCGGCCAGGCCCTTCAGCAGGGGCTCGCAGCGCTCCCAGTCATCCAGGGCCGCCTGCAGGGTCGGCGCGACATCATTGGCCTCCACGCACCAGGCCAGGTCGTTGGACACGACCACCAGGCGGCCGTCTCGGCCCCACTTCAGCGACGCCAGCTTCACGCGTTTCTCCCTTTCCGGACTCGAGCGCCGGATTCAGACTCAGACTTCAGACCGTGGGATGATCCGGGTCAACTTCACACCCTGTTCGTGGGCCTCCGGCTGGAAGACCACGACCTCGACGCAGATGTCGCCGCGGGCCTCACCGGCCCACAGATAGTTGCGCTCGAACTGGGCGGTGCGGCCGGCCGGGGTGAAGCCCTCATAGGTGTCGCCCCAAGGGGTGACCTGGGCCAGCTCCCGCCAGCTCATGGCGCAGGCGCGGTCCAGTTCCTCGGCGGCGGCCTCGGCCAGGTCGGCCTTGCGATCGATCTGCGCCATTCAGCCCTTCCAGCTGTCCACATAGGCGGTGTTCTCCACCGCCTGCGCCGCCTCGCCCACCTCCAGCGGATCGCGGGTGTCGATCATCACGGCGTATTCGTCGGTGGCCGGCTTCGCCTGGACCAGCATGTTCTTCAGCGCCTTCGGGTGCGGCCCATGGGTGAAGCCCGAGGGGTGGAAGGTCATCATGCCGGCGTCGATGTTATCCCGGCTGAAGAAGTCGCCCGCGTGGTAGAACAGGACCTCGTCGAAGTCGTCATTGTTGTGGAAAAACGGCACCTTGAGCGCACCGGGATCGGTCTCGAAAGGCCGGGGCGCAAAGGTGCAGACCACGAAGCGGTCCGACAGGAAGGTGGTGTGGACCGATGGCGGCAGGTGATAGCGATGGCTGACCAGGGGCCGCAGGTCCTTGATGTTCAGCCGCACCGGGGCGAGCTCGCCATGCCAGCCCACGGCGTCCAGCGGATTGTAGGGATAGGTGGCGATGGAGACCTGGCCGCGCTTCTTGATCTCGACCGGGAATTCGCCCTCCAGGGCCTGATGGTCGCGGAAGGCCGCGTCCATCTGCGGGATGTCCAATATGGCGGGGTCGAAGAAGGCGTGGCCGCCCAGCAGGCCGCGATCCGGCAGGGTGTAGTGGGTGTTGGTGGCCTCGATCATCAGGATCGCGGTGGGCGCGGCCGGATGCAGCCGCCACATCGTCCCGCGCGGCAGATAGAGATAGTCCCCCGCCGCATAGGCGATGCGGCCATAGTCGCAGAACAGGTCGCCCTCGCCCTGGTGGACGAACAGGAGTTGGTCGCCATCGGCGTTGCGGGCCAGGGCCAGCATGGCGGGGCCGAGCTTCCAGAACCGCACCTCGGTCGCGGCGTTCCTCAGCACCACCGGCGCAGCCCAGGGCGAGGCCTGGGCCTCCTGCAGTCGGGCGAGGTCAAAGGCCCGGGGCCGCAAGGGGCCCTCGAACTTCACCCAGCCGGTGGGGGGGCGGCGATGATGCAGGAAGGCGGCGGGCCCGAAGAACCCCTCCTTGGAGATCTCCCGCTCATAGGTGCCCTCGGGCAGGTCCGCATGGGCCTGGCGCGAATGGGTTCCTTGCGCCCCGCGAACGGGGATCCAGTTGCGCGATCCAGCCATCAGAAGTCGTCCTTGTAGACGCCGATCACCGGCGCGCCGCCTGCGGCGAGCCGGGCCCGGTACATGCCCGAGGTGTTGAAGCTCCAGGCCAGCGCCCCGTCCGGCCCGGCCGCGATCACCCCGCCGTCACCGCCGAGCGCGGTCAGCTGGTCCTGGACCACGGCGTCGGCCGCCGCCTGCAGAGACAGGCCCTTGTGCCGCACCAGGGCGGCGATCTCGTGGGCCACGGCCAGGCGGATGAAGAACTCCCCCGAGCCGGTGGCCGATATGGCGCAGGCCTGGTCCGAGGCGTAGGTCCCGGCGCCGATGACGGGTGAATCGCCGATCCGGCCCCAGCGCTTGGCGGTCATCCCGCCGGTGGAGGTCGCCGCCGCGACATGGCCATGGATGTCCACCGCCACCGCGCCCACCGTGCCATGCTTGCCCTCATCATGGGCGAGTTCGGCGCGGGGGTCCTGCGACGCGCCGGGCGGCCGGGGCGGAACCGGCAGGCCCTGGGCCTCCAGGGACCGCACCAGGCTCTTCCAGCGACGCTCGGTGAAGAAGTGGCCGGGGTCCACCGGCTCGACGCCCAGGCTCTCGGCGAAAGCGTCGGCGCCGCTTCCCATCAGCATGACGTGGTCGGAGCGCTCCATCACCGCCCGGGCCAGGGTGATGGGGTGGGCGGCCCGGGTGACGCCCGCAACAGCGCCGGCGTCCAGGGTGCGGCCATCCATGATCGCGGCGTCGAGCTCATTACGCCCCTCGGCGGTGAACACCGCCCCCCGCCCGGCATTGTAGAGCGGGTCATCCTCCAGCAGCCGAACCGCGGCTTCCACCGCGTCCAGGGCGGAGCCGCCGCGCGCGAGCACCTCGCCGCCGGCCCGGATGATCCGCTCGAGCGAAGCGCGATAGGCCGCCTCCTGTTCAGGCTTCAGCTGGCCGGGCGCAATAACGCCGGCCCCTCCATGGATCGCGATCGCCCAGCGGGCCGAGGTCTCACTCATGGACGCCAGACTAGTCCTGGTTCGCCGGCAGCACACCCCGGCGGATCTGGTCCAGCTCGATGGACTCGAACAGGGCCTTGAAGTTGCCCTCGCCGAAGCCCTCATTGCCCTTTCGCTGGATGAGCTCGAAGAAGATCGGGCCGATCATGTTCTCGGTGAAGATCTGCAACAGCAGGCCCTGGCCCTCGGTCGGCGCGCCGTCGACCAGGATCTTGTTGGCTTGCAGCCGCTGGACGTCCTCGCCGTGGCCGGGGACGCGGGCGTCAATGCCCTCGAAATAGGTGTCGATGGTGTCCTGGAAGCGGACGCCCCGCGCCCGCATGGTCTCGACGGCGTAGTAGATGTCGTCGCAGCCGAGCGCGACATGCTGGATGCCCTCGCCCTTATAGTCCTTCAGGAATTCCTCGATCTGCGAGTGCTCGTCCTGGCTCTCGTTGAGCGGGATGCGGATCTTGCCGCAGGGGCTGGTCATGGCCTTGGAGACCAGGGCCGTCTGCTTGCCCTCGATGTCGAAGTAGCGGATCTCGCGGAAATTGAAGATGCGCTCGTAGAAGTCCGCCCAGGTGGCCATGTGGCCGCGATGGACGTTGTGGGTCAGGTGATCGAGATAGGTCAGGCCAACGTCGTTTTCGGCCATGGCCGCCTCGGCGCCCGGGATCGGGACGAAGTCGACGTCATAGATCTCCTGCGCCCCATAGCGGTCGACCAGATAGAGGTTCGAGCCGCCGATGCCTTCGATGGCCGGGATGTTCAGCTCCATCGGCCCGACAGGTCCCAACACCGGCTTGGCGCCCCGCTCCACCGCCAGCTTGAAGGCCTGGGCGGCGTCGCGCACCCGAAAGGCCATGGCGTTGGCTGACGGCCCGTGGGCGGCGCGGAAGTCGGCGGCCTGGCCCTGAGGCTCCATGTTCAGGATGAAGTTGATGTCGCCCTGGCGGAACCGCAGCACGTTCTTGGACCGGTGCTTCGCCACCGCGGTGAAGCCCATCAGCTCGAACAGGCCCTTCAGCCGTTCCGGTTCCGGCGAGGTGAATTCGACGAACTCGAACCCATCGGTGCCAAGGGGGTTATCGAACAGGTCGCGGGTCGCCTGGGGGGTATGGACGTTCATGCTCGCCTCCAGCGGATATGGTATCGTTTGAAACTATCTGCACCAGGCGAGGGCGCGAGACAAGCGCCGCCTCGGCTGGTAGCTAACCTGTGATCGTCCTCCCCGGGGTCCCATGCTTCGCAAAACTTATGACTGGGTCATGCGCCAGGCCGGTTCGCGCCACGCGCCCACCACCCTGTTCGCCGTGTCCTTCGCCGAAAGCTCGTTCTTCCCGATCCCGCCGGACGTGATGCTGGCGCCGATGGTCGTGGCGCGGCCGGACCGGGCCTATGTCCTGGCCGGGATCTGCACCCTGGCCTCGGTGCTGGGCGGGATCCTGGGCTATGCGATCGGCTACTTCCTCGAGCCGGTGGGCCACTGGCTGCTGGCGTTGATGGGCCATGCGAACGGCGACGCCGCCTTCCGCGCCTGGTTCGAGCAGTGGGGCCTGATGGTCATCCTGATCAAGGGCCTGACCCCGATCCCCTACAAGCTGGTGACCATCGCCTCGGGCCTGGCCCACTTCTCGTTCTTCACCTTTGTCTGGGCTTCGGTGGTGACGCGCGGCGCGCGGTTCTTCCTGACCGCGACCCTGCTCAAGTACTACGGCCCCAAGGTGCAGGAGGAATTCGAGAAGCGGATGACCCTCTACACCGGCCTGCTGCTGGGCCTGATCGTGATCGCCGTGATCGCGCTAAAGGTCTTGGGCTGAGGCGCGTTTTGGGCTCATATCCCGCGACCATGAGCGCCTTCCTCCGCGTCTTCCGCGACCACTGGCTGTTCTGGGCGCTGCTCGCCTCCGCCCTGATGCTGGCCATCGCCCACGCCTTCGAAACCTTCGGAGGCTACGCCCCCTGCACCCTGTGCCTGCGTCAGCGGGAAGCCTATTGGATCGCCGGGACCATCGCCCTGGCCGGGATCCTGGTGACCCGCCTGCCGACCCAGCGCCGCCTGCGCTGGATGTTCGACGCCGCGGTCGCGCTGGCCTTCGCCTATGGCCTCTATCTCGCGATCTACCATTCAGGCGCCGAGTGGAAGTGGTGGCCCGGCCCGACCACCTGCTCGGGCGGCGGCGGCCAGGTCAGCCTGGACGCCCTGTCAGCCCTGGCGGACGGCACCGCGAAGATCAAACCGCCGGCCTGCGACCAGGCGGCGTGGCGGATGTTCGGCCTGTCCATGGCCGGCTGGAACGCCCTGATCAGCCTCAAGCTCCTGGTCTGGAGCGTCATCGCCCTCCTGCATGATCGGCGACCCGCATGACTGAGAAGCCCATTCCCATGCGCCCGGGCCTGGGCGCCCCCAAGGCCCGCCTGGCGGAGATCCTGCGGGTGGACCACGCTGGCGAGCTCGGCGCCGTGCATATCTATCGCGGCCAGCGCGCCGTCCTGGGCGCCGCCCGGGGCCATGAGCGCACCGCCGCCCAGCTGGCGGAGATGGAGGGCCACGAGGCCGTCCACCTGGCCCGCTTCGACCGGCTGCTGACCGACCACGGGGTGCGCCCCACCCTGATGACCCCGCTCTGGCGCGTGGCGGCCTTTGCGCTCGGCGCCGGCACCGCCCTGTTGGGCGACAAGGCCGCGCACGCCTGCACCGAGGCCGTCGAAAGCGTGATCGAGGGCCACTATGCCGGCCAGATCGCCGAGCTTGAGGACCGCGACCCGGAGCTGGCGGCCGAGCTGTCCAAGTTCCGCGACGAGGAGCTGGCCCACCGCGACCTGGCCATCGAAGAGGGCGCCAAGGAGGCGCCCGGCTACGCCCTGCTCTCCGCCGTCATCCAGGCCGGCTGCAAGGCGGCCATCAAGATCAGCGAGAAGATATGACCCCCGACGCCATCGAGGCTCTTCGGCGGGGCGCCGAGGCCCCGATGACCACCGGCGTCGCCGACATTCCGCGGGTGGCCGACGACCTGTCCGCCGCCTTCGCCACCGATCCCCAGTTCGACTGGTTCATGCGCGACGACGCCCAGCGGGAGCCGGCGCGCCTGGCCTTCTTTCGCCTGCTGCTGGCCGCCATGGCCCTGCCGGACGGCGAGGTGATCGCCCCAGCGAGCGGCGGCGCGGCCTCGATCTGGATCCCCTCGACCAAGCTCGGCCCCGGCTCGCTGGTGGATGAGCTGCGCGTCCTGCCCACCATCCTGCGCGCCACCGGCTTTTCCCGCTTCGGGCGGCTGGCGGCCATGCGCAAGGCGATGGATGAGAACCACCCCATGGACCGGCCCCACGCCTATCTGTGGTTCCTGGGCGTGCGCCCCGAGGCCCAGGGGATGGGCGTCGGCTCGCGCCTGCTGGCCGCGGGCCTGGCCAAGGTGGACGCCCAAGGCCTGCCAGCCTTCCTGGAAAGCTCCAACATCGCCAACGTGCCGCTCTACCGCCGCTACGGCTTCGAGGTGATCAAGGAGTACCGGCCCCGGGCCGACGCCCCGCCGATCTGGGCCATGTGGCGGGAGGCCCAAAGCCCGGCATGAGCCCGGCGGCGCGCCTGCTGATCGCCGCCCGCGCCCTGCGCGCCTTCGGCGACGGCGTCGTCGCCCTGCTGCTGCCGCTGCACCTGACTGCCCTGGGCTTCAGTCCCGTCCAGGTCGGCGCCCTGACCACCGCCACCCTGTTGGGCTCGGCCGCCCTGACCCTGCTGGTCGGCCTGGTGTCGCACCGTCTTGCGCCGCGCGCCCTGCTGTTCGCCGCCTGTGGCCTGATGCTGGCGACCGGGCTCGCCTTCGCCGGCGTGAAGGACTTCTGGGTGCTGATGCTGGTCGGGTTCGTGGGCACGCTGAACCCCTCGGGCGGCGACGTCAGCCCCTTCCTGCCGTTGGAGCAGTCCCTGCTGGCCCATGCCGGGCCGGACGCCGATCGCACCAAGCTGTTCGCCCGCTACAGCCTGACAGGATCCCTGGCCGCAGCGGCGGGCGCCCTGGCCCTGGGCGTCTTCGACCGACTGGGTCGCGGCGTGGGCCTGGACGGCCTGCAGATCGGCCGGGGCCTGTTCCTGCTGTACGGCGGGATCGGCCTGGCCGTGGCCCTGATCTATCGGCAGCTGCCGAAGATTGCGCCCGAGGCGGAGCCTCCGCGCACGCCGCTTGGCCCGTCACGGCCCCAGGTGCTGAGGCTGGCGGCCCTGTTCAGCCTGGACAGTTTCGGGGGCGGTTTCATCGTCCAGTCGCTGCTGGCCCTGTGGCTGTTCCGGACCTTCGGCCTGTCCCTGCAGGCGGCCGCCGCCTTCTTCTTCTGGGCCGGGGTGCTCACCGCCTTCTCGCAGCTAGCGGCCGGGCGGCTGGCCAAGCGGATCGGCCTCGTCAACACCATGGTCTTCACCCACATCCCGGCCCAGCTGTGCCTGATCGCGGCGGCCTTCGCCCCCAATCTGCCTGTGGCTCTGACCCTGCTGCTGATGCGCGCCAGCCTGTCGGCCATGGATGTGCCGGCCCGCACCTCCTACGTCATGGCCATCGTCACCCCGGCCGAGCGCGCCGCCGCGGCCAGCGTCACCAATGTCCCGCGCAGCCTCGCCTCGGCGCTCAGCCCGTCCCTGGCCGGCGTCCTGATGACCGCCAGCCCCTTCGCCTGGCCCCTGGTGATCGGGGGCGGGCTAAAGATCGCCTATGACCTGGCCCTGCTCGGCCTGTTCAGCCGAGTGAAGCCGCCGGAGGAACAAGCTTCGGCTTGAATTGCCGAGACCGGATAACGACGTTAGCGTCACAGTCAAACGCCAGGGGGACCTTGGGCATGACGCCGGACCGCCGCCAGTTCGCAGGCCTGATGGCCGCCGCCGGTCTCGCCGGATGGCCCAGCCTCGCGAGCGCCAAGATCACCATGCCCGCGCCGCCCCCGGAGCCCGAGGGCCTGATCCCGCCGCCGGACGACGTCGAAGGCAAGGACCCTACCCGCGTCTCGACCGGCCAGGACAAGTCCTTCCGCATGACCGCCCCGGTCAGCGTCAATGGCCAGGGCCCCTTCCCCTTCCTGGTGGACACCGGCGCGAACCGGTCCTGCGTCAGCCTGGACCTGGCCGAACGCCTGCAGTTGCCCGCCGGGCCGCCCGTCAACCTGCACACCGTCGCCAAGGTCGGCCTGCGTCCCTCCGTGATCGTTGATCGCCTTCAGGTGGGCGAGCGCGCCCAGCGGCGGGTGCGGGTGCCGGCCCTGAACCTGGTCGGCGCGGACGGCGTGGACGGGGTGCTGGGCGTCGACTGGCTGAAGGGTCGCCGGCTGTTGCTGGACTTCAAGGCCAAGGCCCTGGAGATCCTGGCGCCCATGGCCGAACAGAGCCGGACCGGCCGGGTCGTGGTCCCGGCGCGCCGCCGCTCGGGCCAGCTGACCATGATCGACGCCGATGTGGGCGGGGCGCAGATCAGCGCCATGATCGATTCCGGATCCGAGCTGTCCCTGGGCAACCAGGCCCTTCGCAAGCTGGTGTCCAGCTCGCGCAGCGTGCGCGCCTCGGACTTCCGCCGGGTCTCCATCACCACGGTGATCGGCGAAAGCTTTCCAGGCGACCTGCTCTATGTGCCCTTCATGCGCCTGGGCGGGCTGACCATAGGCAACGCCCCGGTGGTCTTCGCCGACACCCACGTCTTCAAGCTCTGGGATCTGCACGAGAAGCCGGCGGTGATCCTGGGCATGGACCTCCTGACCCAGTTCAACGCCGTGGCCCTGGATTTCGGCCGCTCGACCGTCCGGTTTGACTTTACCTGAGCTAGAGGGACTCGCCCATGACGCGAGTTTTTTCTGGTACGCCACACCCATTTTGGGTCAGATTCAGAACTTCTTAATCGTGCGATGGACAAATAGTCGCACCTCGCGCTGGCGGCAGTAGGTCGCGATCGCGGGAAAAAATCAAAGTCAGATCGGTAGCTTAGGTTTCCGCCGCCGCCGACACGGCCAGCTCGCGTCGCCGCGCGAGGGTCGCTGCGCGGAGTCTTGTCGAAAAAGTCGACGAGCCGCGCACGAGACCGGGCCACCCCCGCCTGACACGGTTCGCGCCTGGCGCGGACCTGACGGAGATATGTGTCATGAGCACCGCCTGGGACCTGCTGCTGCAACACCGTGCGGACATTCTCGACCAGCTGCAGTCCGCCCGGAAAAAAGCGGAGGCGCCCTTCCTGGCCGAACTGGAAAGCACCAACCGCGCGCTGGAAGCCCTGCGCGGCGGACGGCGTGGACGCAAGCCAGGCGCCGCCCTCTGCGAGGCTGAGCCTCAAGCCTTCGCCGCCGCGATCCGCGCGGCCACGGCGACGCCCCGCGGCCGCCAGCGCCGTAGCCTGAAGGAGATGGTGCAGATCGCCCTGCGCAGCCACGCCGGCCCCATGGACCTCGAGACTCTGACCCAGGCCCTGGAACAGCGCTGGAACCGCGCCTTCAGCGCGTCCCAGGTGGAGCTGCAGCTGATCGCCCTGAAGCAGGAGGGCGCGGCCGAGGCCGATGGCGAAACCTGGATGGCTCTGGAACGCCGCGCCGAGCCCAGAGGCGAGCCCGCTCAGGCCTCCAGCTCGATGTCCCAGTAGAGATAGTCCAGCCAGCTTTCATGCAGGTGGTTCGGCGGAAAGCGCCGCCCGCGTTCCTGCAGCTCGAAGGCGCTGGGCCGGCGGGGTTTGTGGAAGGGGTGCATCGACGCCTCCAGAGGCGTGCGGCCGCCTTTACGCAGGTTGCAGGGGGCGCAGGCGGTGACGATGTTTTCCCAGGTCGTGCGCCCGCCCCTTGAGCGCGGCGCCACGTGGTCGAAGGTCAGGTCCTCGCCCGAGCCGCAGTACTGACAGCTGAAGCTGTCGCGCAGGAACAGGTTGAAGCGGGTGAAGGCCGGCGGCCGGTCCTGGGGGACAAAGATCTTCAGCGCCACGACGCTGGGCAGCTGCATTTCAAAGGACGGGGAGCGGACGACCTGGTCATAGGTCGAGATCACGTCGACCCGATCCAGGAACACCGCCTTGATCACCTCCTGCCAGGGCCACAGGGACAGGGGATAGTAGCTGAGCGGCCGAAAGTCGGCGTTCAGCACCAGCGCCGGGGCGCCGGACGGCGGGCGACTAAGCACCTGCATGATCAGATCTCCCAAACTGGAGTCGTCGCAGGCGCTTCAGCGCGAAGTTTTGGCAAGCGCAGAGACTGAAGACAGAACCTCCACCGCAGACGCCATCGGCGATCTGGAGCGGAAGCCTGAGGGGCTCTAGGCCCGACCTCCGCGAGGCCAGTATCCCGACGCCCGAAAACTATAGGAGCGATTCTGGGACATTCCCATGACGGACTGCGCAGGCCGTTCGGGAAAGTTGGAAACTTATGCGGGTCTCGTCCGACGGCTTCAGGGAGCTTAGTCGCCGGACGAGGCCAGGCGCGCCGACATCAGGCGCCGACAGCGGCGGTGGCGCCGGCCAGCACGACAGCCAGCACAACGGCGAGAACGGAAACGGTGGCGTCGAGCGCGCGGGCGAAACGGGGAGCAGTCATGGGTTTGTCCTCCTAGATGCCGGATCGGGCCGGCCCCCTCGTCCATCTGGACAACGCTAAGATAGTCGCAAACTAAGCAATGTACAGATTCATTTTACACTGTACGGCATGCAAAAATGCATGAGGGTAGCTGTGTGGTGAAGGCAAAGAAAAAGGGGACCCGCAAGGGTCCCCTCCATCGTCGCAGGACGCTTCAGTCTTAGATCAGCGCAACCGCCACGGCGCCGGCGGCCACCAGGGCCAGCACGATCAGATAGGCGGGGGCGATCCGGTCGAAGAAGCGTTCGACGTTGGTGATTTGAGCGAGAGACATGACACACACCTTTCAGTTGGAACCCCCGGGGGAGCGGGGGCGTATTCATTTGAACGATGCTTAGATAGCCACCCATCTGAGCGGTGTCAAGATGATCTTTACGGCGCCTAGATATAGTTTTACGGTGACCCCGATGAGCGAAGCTGCAGCGCCCGAATCCCGGCCCTATCACCACGGCGACCTCCGCCGCGCCCTGATCGACGCCGCCCGTCGGCTGCTGGAACAGGAAGGCCCGACCGCCCTGTCCCTGCGCGCCGTGGCCCGTGAGGCCGGCGTCAGCCCGGCGGCGCCCTACCATCACTTCAAGGACAAGGGCGAACTGCTGGACGCCGTGGCCCATGAGGGCTGGGAGATGCTGAACTCCGCCATGGTCCAGGCCCGTGGCGACGCCGTCAGCGTCAAGGACAAGATGGCCGCGCTGGGCGTCGCCTATGTCTGTTTCGCCCGCGACAATCCCAGCCTCTATCGCGTCATGTATGACGGCTCGCGCGATAAGGAAGACCTGCCCATGCATCTCCGCATGCAGGAGGACAGCGCCTATTGCCAGGTCCGCGACACCCTGGTGGACGCCGGCGCCGACCCCACCGATGAGGTCGCCCTGGAACTGGCCACCACGGCGGCATGGTGCGCCGCCCACGGCCTGGCCGAGATGGCCTCCTTCAAGCAGTTCGACCACCTGAAGGATGCGGTCGGCGGCGAACTGGCCTTCTTCCGCGGGGTGTTCGAGCACATGAAGGTGTTCGCCGAGGACAAGGACGCCTAAACCGTCCAGCGTGGACGCCGCCTTCGTCACCCGCTTCGCCCCCTCCCCCACCGGCTACCTGCACCGGGGGCACGCCTATTCCGCCCTCACCGCGTGGACCGCCGCCCATGAGGTCGGCGGCCGCTTCATCCTGCGCATTGAGGACATCGACCGCACCCGTTGCCGGCCGCAGTTCGAGGCGGCCATCTACGAGGACCTGGCCTGGCTGGGCCTGAGCTGGGAGACGCCGGTGCTGCGCCAGTCGGATCACCTGGCCGACTATGAGGCGGCGGTCGCCGACCTCGCCGCACGGGGCCTCGCCTATCGCTGCTTCCGCACCCGCAAGGAAATCGCCGAAGAGATGTCGCGCGCCCCGCACGGCGCGATGGACGCCTGGCGCGGCGCACCCCTGCCCGCCGATGAGGAGCAGGCCCGGCTGGCGGCCGGCGAACCCTTCGCCTGGCGGCTGTCCCTGGCCGCCGCCGAACAGGCCCTCGGCGGCTTCGAGAGCCTCAACTTCCTCGAGGCTGGCGCAGGCCCAACTGGTGAGACCGGCAGGATCGCCGCACGCCCCGAACTCGGCGGCGATGTCGTGCTGGCCCGCAAGGACGTCGGCGTCGCCTATCACCTGGCCGTGGTCATGGATGACGCCCGCCAGGGGGTGACCCACGTGATCCGCGGACAGGACCTGTTCGAGGCCGCTCACGTCCAGCGTCTGCTGCAAGCCTTGCTCGACCTGCCCACACCGGTCTATCGGCACCATCCATTGCTCGTCGGGCCGGACGGCAAGCGCTTCGCCAAGCGCGACCGGGCCGAGACCCTCGCCGAGCTGCGCGCCAGGGGAATCAGTCCGACGGCGTTGCGACAGGAGCTGGGATTTGACTGAGGCCCAACACGAACAGGGACGCGGCAGGGCCTTGGCCGTCCTCTTGATGGGCGCCTGCGTTATCGGCCTGGCGCCGATCCTGGTGCGGCTGTCCGACGCCGGGCCCTCGGCCACCGCCTTCTGGCGCCTGACCTTTTCCCTGCCCCTGCTAGCGCTGTTGTCCCTGCGCTCCGGCGGGGTCGGCGCGCCCAGCAAGTTTACGGTGCTGGCCGGGGTGGCCTTCGCCCTCGACCTCGGCTTCTGGCACTACGGCATCGCCTACACCTCAGTGGCCAAGGCGACGGTGCTGTCCAACCTGACCCCTGTGGTGGTGACCGCCGTCTCCTGGCTGGTGCTCAAGCAACAGCCGCGCCGCCTGTTCCTGCTGGCCGTCGCCCTCGCCGTCGCCGGCGCCTGGATCATGGCCGCGGCCAGGGACTCCGGCGCGCTCGGCAAGGCGCCGACCCTGGGCGACGCCTTCTCGGCCGCCACCGCCATCTGGTACGCCCTCTACTTCCTGGCCGTCGGCGCCGCGCGCCAGACCCAAGGCGCGACCCGCATCATGTTCTGGTCGTCCCTGACCGGCGCGCCGCTGATGATGATCGCCGCCCTCTTGCTGGGCGAGCCGCTGTTGCCGGTGACGGCCGGCGGCTGGGCGGCCTGTGTCGGTCTGGGGATCATGCACGTGGCCGGCCAGGGCTCCATCGCCTGGGCGCTCGGCCGCCTGCCGCCGGCCACCGCCTCGGTGACCGTCCTGGTCCAGCCGGTGGTCGCCGCCCTCCTGGGCTGGATCCTGTTCGACGAGGTGTTCGGCCACCTGCAGATCCTGGGCGCCGCCGTCGCCCTGTCCGGCGTCGTGCTGGCCCAGTGGTCCTCGCGGGTGCGGGCGGCGGCGCCTCAGAGCGAATAGGCCAGCCGGGCCTCCTCGATCGCCGCCAGCTTGGCGTTGAACGGGCCCCAGTCGTCCCGCTCGGCGATGGCGGCCCAGAGGGCCTCGATCTCGTCGATCAACAGCTCCTGCGGCTCCGTCCTCTGGAAGTAGGCCGCCTGCAAGCGCTCCGGCCGGTCGGGCTCGGTGTGGGCCAAGAGGGTGCGGAAGTTGGCGAACTGCCGCTCGTTGTAGATCTCCGCCCGCGGGCCAGACATGGCGCGAGCCTCGTCGGCGCAGAACCAGTCGAAGAAGAACGGCTCCCAGCGCAGGGGCTCGCCGCCGGCCGCCAGCGCCTGGAAGGCGGCGTTGACCAGGGCGGTGTCGTGGTCCTGGGACTTGGGCTTCAGGCCCAGCCGGCGCAGCATGGCCGCCCGCAACTCCGCCCGATATCCATCGGGAAACTCGTTCAGCGCCCCGATCAGGTCGTCAGGCTCGGCCACCGCCGACAGCGCCCCGCCCAGGGTCTGGAGGTTCCAATAGACCGCCTCCGCCTGGCGGCCGAAGCTGTAGAGGCCCTGCTGGTCGAAATAGGCGGCGACGAAGTTCGGGTCATTGCGGGGCAGGAAGCGATAGGGGCCATAGTCGAAGCTCTCCCCCGTCACATTCATGTTGTCGGTGTTGAGCACCCCATGGACAAAGCCCGCCGCCATCCAGCAGGCGACCATCTTCGCGGCGTTCTCCACCACCATGGACAGCATGGCCGCCGTGCGGTTCTCGGCGTTGTCGACCTCGGGGTAGTAGGTGGCGATCACATAGTCGACGAGCCTGGCGATATTGTCCGGCCGCTCCAGGAAGGCCTGGCGCTGGAAGGTCCCGAACCGGATGTGGCTGTGCGACAGGCGCACCAGCACGGCCGACCGCGTCGGGCTGGGCTCGTCATTGCGCTGCAGGTGTTCGCCCGTCTCGATCAGGGAGAAGGTCTTGGAGGTCGGGACGCCCAGGGCCTCGAGCATGGCCGTCGCCAGCACCTCGCGCATCCCGCCCTTCAGGGTCAGGCGGCCATCCGCCGTGCGCGACCAGGGCGTCTGGCCCGAGCCCTTGGTTCCCAGGTCCAGCAGTCGGTCGGACCCGGCTTCGCGCATCTGGGCGAAGGTGAAGCCCCGGCCATCGCCCAGGTCGGGGTTGTAAACCCGGAACTGGTGGCCGTGATACCGTTGGGCCAGCGGGTTCGGAATGTTGCCCGGCAGGGGCTGGAACCGGCCGAAGTGGGCGATCCACTCCGCGTCGGTCAGGCCGTCCAGCCCCACGCTCGCCGCCGCCCGGTCGTTGCGGTAGCGCAGGATCGTCTGCGGGAAATCGGCGGCGGCCACCGGATCGGCGAAGTCGGGGCCGAGGTCAGGAAGCTTCGGGTCGGGGCGGTAGGCGGGCGAGACGGGCATGGCCTCCACATGGCGCGGCGCTATCGGACGCACAACCCCGACGCCACGTCGTTTCCCGCCCCGATTGTCATGTTCCGGACGCGGAGCACATGTTAGCCAGGGGCATGTCCCGTCGACCGACCCTTGAGTTCCTGAAGACCGAGGCCGCGTCCGGCCTGATCCTGGTGGTCGCCGCCGCGGCCGCCATCATCGCCGCCAACTCGCCCCTGGCCGACCGCTATGTGGCCTTTGTCGCCCACCCCCTCACGATCCAGATCGGCGCCTTCCACGAGACCAAGCCGGTTCTGAAGTGGGTCAAGGAAGGGCTGATGGCGATCTTCTTTTTCGTCGTCGGTCTGGAGATCAAATACGAGATTCTGCGCGGGGAGCTGTCCAATCCCCGCCGCCTGGCCCTGCCGGTGCTGGGGGCGCTAGGCGGCATGATCGCGCCCGCCCTGGTCTATCTGGCGTTCAATATGGGGCCCGGCGGCGCGCCGCACGGCTGGGCCACGCCCACCGCCACCGACATCGCCTTCGCCCTGGCCGCCCTGGCGGTGGCGGGGCCTAAGCTGCCGCCGTCGCTGCGGGTGTTCCTGCTGACCCTGGCCATCGCCGACGACCTGGGGGCCGTAGCCCTGATCGGCATCCTGTTCACCTCGCAGATCAACATATGGGCGCTGGGCGCGGCGGTCTCGGCCCTGGCCCTGATGGCCCTGATGGGGCGCTGGAAAAATGCGCCCTACCTGTTCTACGCGGTGCTGTTCGCCATCGTCTGGGGCTTCACCCTGGAGAGCGGGATCAACACCTCCCTGGCCGGCGTCGCCGCCGCCATGACCGTGCCCATCGGCGCCCGCCGACATGGCCAGGCCGGCGTGCTGGCCGACTTCATGCGCAGCCTGCACCCCTATGTGGCCTATCTGATCCTGCCGCTGTTCGCCTTCGTGGCGGCGGGCTTCTCGTTCAAGGGCCTGTCCATCGGCCAGCTGTTCGGACCGATTCCGCTGGGGGTGGCCCTGGGCCTGTTCGTCGGCAAGCAGATCGGCGTCTTCGGCCTGTCGGCCCTGGCCATCGGCCTGAAGCTGGCGCGCAAGCCCACCGGCGCGCGTTGGGCCGAACTCTATGGCGTCTCCCTGCTGTGCGGGGTCGGCTTCACCATGAGCCTGTTCATCGGCGGCCTGGCCTTCCCGCCGGGCGACACCGCCGCCCAGGCCGGCGTGCGCCTGGGCGTCGTCGCGGGCTCCCTGCTCTCGACCCTGGTCGGCATGGCGGTGCTGGCCGCCTGCCAACGCGCCCGGGACGAGGAGCCCGCTGAAACCTAGGCCAGCGCCGCCTTCAGGAAGGCCGCCGTGTCGCGGGCGATCTCGTCCACCTTCGGGGAGACGTCGCCCAGGATGTAGAAGTCGTGGACCATGTCGTCGTGCTGGACATGGGTCGCCTTCACCCCGGCGGCGATCAGGCGCGCGGCGTAGTCGCGGCCCTCGTCCTTCAGCGGGTCATAGCCGGCGGTCACCACCAGGGCCGGCGGCGTGCCCGCCACATCAGCCTTGGAGCCCAGATTGGCGCGATGCGCCTGGGGGTGGCCGTCCGCGGCGAGGTTCTTTTCGAACCAGGTCATGACTTCCTTGGTCAGCAGAGGACCATCCAGGTCCTTACGCGACTGGGTCAGTTCGTCCGGCCAGATGCCCGGATAGAGCAGCAGCTGGAAGGCGAGCTTGCGCTGGGCGTCGCCCTTCAGGTCGATGGAGACGCTGGCCGCCAGGTTGCCGCCCGCCGAGCAGCCGCCGACGGCGATGCGCTTGGCGTCGATCCCGAGTTCCGCGGCATGGTCGAAGACCCACTTGGTCGCGGCGAGCGCGTCGTCGTGGCCGGCCGGGAAGGGATGCTCCGGCGCCAGCCGGTAGTCGATGGCGATGACCCGGATCCCGGCGTACTTGGCCAGGCGGCGGCAATGGCCGTCATGGCTGTCGAGGTCGCCGATCACGAAGCCGCCGCCGTGGAAATAGACCAGACCCGGCGTCACCGCCGGCGCGCCGGCCGGCGTGTAGAGGCGGGCCGGGATCGGCCCGTCAGCGCCGCCCACGGTCAGGTCGCGGGTATCGACGTCCTTGGGCGCGCCCTGGTTCTGGGCCGAGCGCTGCATGGTGTAGCCGGCCCGGACCAGTTCGGCCGGCAGCTGGTCCAGGGGCGGCGGCGCGGGCTGGCCGGCGGCCGCAGCGGCCTGTTCGTCCAGGAAAGCCTTGATATGCGGATCCATGGGGCGCTCCTCCGAAGCGTCAGCGGGCCGTTCTTCGGCGGCCTCGCCCATCTGGTCATAAAAAAACGGCCCCTTCTCCGCCGGGGAGAAGGGGCCGCCTGGTCAAGCCTTACTCAGCGGCTTCCTTCGGCGCGTAGCCGAGCATCGCCTTGGTTTCCAGGAACTCGTGGAAGGCGTAGTCGCCCCACTCGCGCCCGTTGCCGCTCATCTTGTAGCCGCCGAACGGCGCCATCATGTCGCCGCCGCCGCCGTTGATCGACACTTGGCCGGCGCGCAGCTTCTTGGCCACGTCGCGCGCCTTGGAGAGGTCCTCGGCCTGCACATAGGCGGCCAGGCCGTACTCGGTGTCGTTGCCGATGGCGATCGCCTGGTCGAGGGTCTCATAGCCCAGGATCGACAGGACGGGCCCGAAGATCTCTTCCTTGGCGATGGTCATCTCGTTGGTGACGTTGGCGAAGACGGTGGGCTTCACATAGTAGCCCTTGTCCAGGCCGTCCGGACGGCCGACGCCGCCGGTGACCAGGGTCGCGCCTTCGTCGATGCCGGCCTGGATCAGCTTCTGGATCTTGTTGAACTGAATTTCCGAGACCACCGGGCCGAGTTGGCTGTTGCCGTTCGGGTCGCCGACGGTGACCTGGCTGGCGGCTTCACGAGCCACCGCGATCGCTTCGTCCATCCGCTTGGAGGGGACCAGCATGCGGGTCGGCGCGTTACAGGACTGGCCGGAGTTGGTCATCATGGTGGCCACGCCACGGGCCACGCCCTTGGCGAAGGCGCCGTCGTCCAGGACGATGTTCGGGCTCTTGCCGCCCAGTTCCTGGGCCACGCGCTTGACGGTCGCAGCAGCGTTCTTGGCCACCTCGATGCCGGCGCGGGTCGAACCGGTGAAGGAGACCATGTCCACTTCCGGGTGGCTGGACATGGGCACGCCCACGCCGATGCCATCGCCTTGGACCATGTTGAACACGCCGGCCGGGACGCCCGCGGCATGCATGATTTCCGCGAAGATGTGGCCGGTGAAGGGGGCCACTTCCGACGGCTTCAGCACCATGGTGCAGCCCGTCGCGATGGCCGGGGCCACCTTGCAGACGATCTGGTTCAGCGGCCAGTTCCAGGGGGTGATGAACGAGCAGACGCCGATCGGCTCCTTGACGATCATCGTCGGGCCGCGGTCTTCCTCGAACTTGAAGGTCTTCAGGACCTCGATGGCGGTGGCCAGGTGGCCCATGCCGATCGGAACCTGGGCGCGTTGGGCCAGAGACGCCGGAGCGCCCATTTCCTCGGTCACCGCGGTGGCCAGGTCGCCGAAGCGCTTCTGGTACTCGGCCAGGATCCGGCCCAGCACTTCCAGGCGCTCTTCACGGCTGGTCTGGGACCAGGAGGCGAAGGCCCGGCGGGCGGCCATCACGGCCTTGTCCACGTCCTGGGCGTTACCCAGCGAGATCTTGCCGCAGACCTCTTCGTTGGCCGGATTGATGACGTCGAGCGTCTTGGGTTCGACCGGGTCGACCCACTTACCGTCGATGTAGAATTGCAGGTACTCACGCATGGACGTTCTCCCGTGGGTTCGTTGCGCACGCCGGCAGGGTTCGGCCCGGCCGGGTTTCAAACAAGCATTTTAGTGATCGCCGATAAGTGGGGAAGCCCCAATCCGGCGCAAGCTCAATCTCGCTGATGGATATGGGGTTGCCCTGGCGTCGGGCTACGGGTCTTGAGCACATAATCCGCCCGGATCGAGCCGATATAGAGATCCCGGAGGTCCGGCCCGCCCCAGGTGACGTTGGTCGGGTGGTTGACGATCTGTCCGGTGGGGTCGTGGATCACCGTCACCACCTCCAGCGAGGGCGTGATGGCCACCACCTTGTCTGCGCCCGGCAGGCAGACCCAGAGGTTGCCCTCGGCGTCCATGCCCACCCCGTCGGTATAGCCCAGGGTGTCGTGGGCCGGCGCGGGCTCGCCCGGAACCTGCAGGGCGCCCAGCTGCGGCCCGTAGCGCTCGCCCTTGCCCAGCCTGCCGCCCGCCAGGATCGGGAAGCGCAGCACGTCGGCGCCCGAGGTCTGGGCGCAGAACAGGAAGCCGTCATCCGCCGAGAGGGCCAGGCCGTTCGGGAACTTCAGCCCCTCGGCGACGATCTCGCAGGATCCGTCGGGCCGCAGGACGAAGATGAAGCCATCGGTGCGGCCGTCGAGCGCCTGGGGCCAGGTCTCGGCGTGGGTGGAGTTGGCGCACCAGATGTTTCCGGCCCGGTCCACCACCGGATAGTTGGCGCTGGTCAGCCGCCGGCCGCCCACCTCGGCGACCAGGGTTTCATGCTTCCCCGTCGCGGGATCGAACCGCTGCAGCGGCCCCTCCTCGCGGTCATAGATGCCGAAATTGGCGATCAGCACCCGGCCCTGGGCGTCCAGGTTGATGCCGTTGGGCGCGCCGCCCTTGGGACCCAGGCGCTTGAACGACCCGTCCGCGAAGATCTCCGCCACCGCGCATTGGTGATCGGAGGCGAAGATGCGGCCATCCCGGCTCACCACCACGTCCTCGGGCCGGTCGATGCCGACCGCGATCTTGGTAAAGGCCTCCGGCGGGATGGGGCTGAGCGGCATGGGGTTTCCTCGCGGGTCTAGTTTTGCCCCACCCTGACCTTTGCTGCGCCGCGTCCACAAGCCCGCTTGCTCCAAAGGAGTCGGGCCGCTAAAGCCCGGACAGGTCTTGCCCGGAGATTTCCATGAGCCCGCTGTTCATCATCATCCCGTTCTTCGCCGTGCTGGCCATCCTGAACGTCTGGGAATTCGGCAGCCTGGACTAAGTCCGGCCAGGACCTCACCCCGTGACCAGCCGCGGCGCGGCGCTGGTGACCGGCGGGTCGCGCCGCATCGGGCGTGTGCTGGCGCGTGTCTGCGCCCAGGCCGGCTTTGATGTCGCCATCCACTGCCGCGCCGTCGATGACGACGCCGAGCGCGCCGCCGCCGAGGTCCGCAGCCTGGGCCGCAAGGTCTCCATCCACGCCTGCGACCTGCGCCGCGAGCCGGAAATCTCGCCCCTGGTCGGCGATGTCGAGGGCGAGCTCGGCCCTGTGACCCTGTTGGTCAACTCCGCCTCTGTGTTCGAGGAAGACAGCTTCTCCACCCACAACCGGCACTCCTGGGACACCCACCTGGAGACCAACCTGCGGGCGCCCCTGGTGCTGGCCCAGGCCTTCGCCCGGCGCCTGCCGGCCGACCGCCACGGCCTGATCGTCAACCTCCTGGACCAGCGGGTGCTCGATCCCCGGCCGGAGTTCTTCAGCTATTCCCTGTCCAAGTCCGCCCTGTGGGACGCGACCCGGATGCTGGCCCGCGCGCTCGCCCCCAATATCCGGGTGAACGCCATCTCGCCGGGGCCGGTGCTGCAGTCGATCCACCAGACGCCCGAGGACTTCGCCGCCGAGGCGGCTTCAACGCCCCTGGCCCGGGTGGTCGACCCGGCCGAGATCGGCCAGGCCCTGGCCTACTTCATTGACGCCCCTTCGGTGACCGGCCAGATGCTCGCGGTCGACGCCGGCCAACACCTCAGCTGACCTCACAAGGACTCCCCGCCTTGGCCCTGCCCCAGGAGACGCCTGCCCAACCCACCGACCAGCCCGGCGCCGCCGGCCGCATCGTCATGACCAAGATCTTCGTCACCGGCCTGAAGGTCGAGGCCGAGATCGGCGTCTACGCCCACGAAAAGGGCCGCGCGCAGCCGCTGATCGTCGATGTCGAACTCGACGTCCCCGCCGCCGGGATCGAGCGGTTGGCCGATACGGTGAACTACGAGATGGTCGGCGAGGCCGCCCGGGCCATCGTCGCCGAGGGCCATATCGGCCTGGTGGAGGCCTTCGCCGAACGCCTGGCCCGCGCCTGCCTTGAGGACTCCCGCGTCATGCGCGCCCGGGTGCGGGTGGAAAAGCCCCTGGCGCTCGCCCCTCACGCCGCCGCGGCCGGGGTCGAGATCACGGTGGTGCGGGGGTGAGGCACGCGGCCCGCCTCTCGCCGCTCCAGGCCGAGACGGTCTGGACGCTGGAGGACGGCGCCATCGTCGAGACCCGCGGCGCCCATGTGCGCCGGCTGGCCCTGGCCGAGTTGAAGTCGCTGAAGATCACCCCGCAGGGCGCGGCCCTCGGCTTTGGCCTGCGTCGCCTGGTCATCCCGGCCCGCACCTATGGCGGCGGGCTCAAGCCCCTGGACGCCACCGACACCTACGCCCCCTTCGCCGAGGCCCTGGCGGAAGCCTGCGTCCACGCCGCACCCGCCGCCCGCCAGCGCGCCGGCGCGCCCGGCCGCGCCGAGCCGGTCATCTGGATCATGGCCCTGATGGGCGGCGGCGCCGCGGCCCTGCTGGTCTTCGCCGCCCTGGCGGGAGACTTCGCCCTGGGCGTGGCCCTGGCGTCACGCCTGCTGTTCGTGACCATCCTGGCGGGGGCCGTGCTGCCTTGGCTGGGGCGGCCGCGCACCACATGAACGCGAATTAAAGTGGCGCGCGACCAAAACGGGCCCACATTTCTCTTCAGGCGCACAATCCTGGCGCATCTGGAGCTGAAGTCACCATGAGCGATCACACCCTCGTCGAGCCCGCCGCGGCCTCCGAGGACCGCACCCTGCCCGCCATCGCCTACGCCCTCTATATCCTGGCCTTCAGCAATGGCCTGACCGCCATCATCGGCCTGATCCTGGCGTCGGCGAACCGGGCGTCGGCGGGACCGCGCATGGCCAGCCACTACCGGTTCCTGATCAACACCTTCTGGATGGGGATCGGCTGGGCGCTGATCGGCGGTGTGCTGCTGCTGTTCGGCGTGCCCCTGTCCCTGGTTCTGGTGGGCATCCCCTTCGCCATCCTGGGCGGGGTGATCCTGGGCCTGCTCAGCGTCTGGTTCCTGGTCCGCTGCATCCTGGGCGCCTACTACCTGGCCCAGGGCGTCGCCTATCCGCGCCCCAACACCTGGCTAATTTAAAGGCGCCCGCCGCGCGCTTCGCCCAAGAAGCGCGCGGCTGAGCCGATCCCGCTCCCCTCTCGGTTGCGTCGCCTCGACGCCCCCGGCGGCGCTTGCGGACCCTCCCGCTCATGGTCGCCATGAAGCGGGGGCGGTCGGTGAGGGGAAGCGCATGCTGGGTCGGATTTTCGGAATGCTGCTGGGTCTGGCGCTGGGCGCCGCCGGCTACGCCATCCTGAATCCGGGCGGGCTGGAGGGGCGCATCCCCCCGATCCCGCTCGGCCCCTTCGCGCCCCAGGGCCATGTTCTAGCCTATGCGGCCATGGGCCTGGGCCTGGTCATCTTCATCGCCGCCCTGCTGCCCAAGGGTCCGGGCGGCCCCGGCGGCGGCAAGCGCAGCAAGGGCGAACAGCCCATCGTCGTCGACTTCAGCGCGCCCGCCCCGGCGCCGGCGCCGACCTCGTCCCACGACAGTCCCCACGCCGCGCATGCGCCCGCGGTCCCGCCGCCGGCGCCGCCGACACCTCCACAGGGCCACGCCCCGCCAGATGCGGTCGGGGCGTTCGCCGAGGCCCGGCGCGCGCTCCATGCAGAGACCCGGGCCGAGCACTGGCCCCAAGCCGCCGAGCTCGTTCGGCGGCTTTCGTCTTTGGCGGCCACGGATCGCGAACACATGCTGGCCGCCCAGGATCGCGGCGACTTCGCCCGCGGCCAGGGCCACTTCGAGGACGCCGCCGAGGCCTATGACGACGCCCTGACCTACGCCCGCAAGCTGGGCGACCGCGCCGCCCTGGCCGACGCCCTGATCAATGTCGGCGACGTCGCCTATGACGAGCAGCGCCTTGAGGCGGCCGTCCACGCCTATGAGGAATGCCTGGCCCTGCGCCGCGACCTGGCCGCGGGAGACCCGACCAATCTGAGCGCCAAGCGGCGGCTGTCCCTGGTGCTGGAGCGGCTGGCCGACGCCCGCGAGGATCGCGGCCACCGGATGCGGGCCCTGGACCTGTACAAGGAAAGCCTGGGCGTGGCCCAGCACCTGGCCGCCGCCAACGCGGCCCGTTACGGCAAGGACCTGGAGTTCACCCGCCGCCGGGTCGCGGAGCTGGAAGCCAAGATCTCGGCGATCTGACGCCGGCGGAGACTTAAGCCCCCACGAGCTCCCGACGCACCATCTTGGCGTAGTCGTCCATCAGGCCCAGCGACAAGGCGGCCGGGGTGAAGCTGTACTCCCCGATCTGGGACACCGGCGTGACCTCGGCGGCGGTGCCGACCACAAAGCATTCGGTGAAGCCGCTCAGCTCCTCCGGCTTGATGTGGCGCTCGATCACCTCGATGCCCTTGGACTTGGCCAGAGCAATCACCGACTGGCGGGTGATGCCATTCAGGAAACAGTCGGGCGTCGGCGTATGCAGGACGCCGTCCTTGACGAAGAACACGTTGGAGCCGGTGCTCTCGGCCACATAGCCGCGATAGTCGAGCATCATGGCGTCGGTGTAGCCGGCCTTCTCCGCGGCGTGCTTGGAGATGGTGCAGATCATGTAGAGGCCGGTGGCCTTGGCGTGGACCGGCTCGGTCTCCGGCGACGGGCGCTTGTACTTGGCCCAGCACATGCGGATGCCCTTGGCCTTCTCTTCCGGGCTGAAATAGCTCGGCCAGTCCCACACCGCGATGGCCACGTGGATCTTGGTCATCTGGGCCGAGACCCCGATCATCTCCGAGCCGCGCCAGGCGATGGGGCGCACATAGGCGTCGGTCAGGCCGTTCTTGGCGCAGGTGTCCTTGCAGGCCTGGTCGATCTCGGCCACCGTGAACGGGATTTCGAAGTCGAGGATCTCCGCCGACTTGAACAGCCGCTCCGTATGCTCCGTCAGCTTGTAGATCTCGCCCCCGTACATGCGCTCGCCCTCGAACACCGCCGAGGCGTAGTGCAGGCCATGGGTCAATACGTGCACCTTCGCCTCGCGCCAGGCGACGAACTGGCCGTCCAGCCAGATCCAACCATCGCGATCGTCGAAGGGAACGAGAGACATGGGGTAGATTCCTCCAATCAAGGCCGCTTCCTTACATCCCCCCGCGACCACGGCGTCAAACAAAATGGAACCCCGACATGACGGCGCCGACTGACCCGCGACTGGTGCTGCGCGACGAGGAGCTGGACGCCGGGCTGGAAGCCCTGATGCTGGCCGAGGCGGCCCTGTGGGCGGGGGTCGACGCCGGGCTTGAGGCGGAGGGGCCGGGCCTGGGGCGATCGCACTGGCGCGCCTGCTTCCTGATGAAGCGCAGACCAGGGCTGGGCGTGCAGGAGCTCGCCCGCCTGACCAGCCTGTCCAAACAGGCCGCCAGCAAGGTGATCGGCGAACTGGAGGCCAAGGGGCTGGCAGAAAAGGTCCAGGGCGAGGAGGATGGCCGCCGGCGCGCCGCGCGGCTGACCGAGGCCGGCCAGGCCTTTGAGGCCCGCATCGCGGAACGCTTGCGCGGCCAGCTGGCCCGGGCCTATCGCACGGGCGGACTGGATGGCGTCGGCGGAGCCCGGCGGATCCTGGCGGCCCTGGCCGCCGGGCGGGGCGTGAACGGAGGAGCCGGCTGATGGCGATGGCGGAGACGTTTCAGGGCGAACGCCACCTGCTGGTCGTGGACGACGACGACCGTATCCGCGAGCTCCTGAAGGAGTACCTCAGCCGCCGGGGCTTCCGGGTGTCGGCGGCCGCGGGCGGCGCGGCGGCCAGGACCCTGATGGAGACCCTGGACTTCGACCTCGCCGTCTTCGACGTGATGATGCCGGGCGAGGACGGGTTTTCCCTGACCCGCTGGCTGCGCGACCGCAAGGGCGCGGCGGGCCGCACGCCGGTTCTGATGCTCACCGCCCGCGGCCTGGCCGAGGACCGCATTGAGGGCCTGAGGCTGGGCGCCGACGACTACCTGGCCAAGCCCTTCGAGCCCGAGGAGTTGGTGCTGCGCATCGAGGCGATCCTGCGCCGGGCGCAGGCGCGCCCGGTCCAGGCCCAGAGCGCGGCGATCAACCTGGGACGCTGCCAGTTCGATCCGGATCGCGGGGAGCTGACCTGTGAAGGCGCGGCCGTGCGCCTGACCGAGGCCGAGATCGCCCTGCTGCGCCGTCTGTCCCGCTGTCCGCACGAGCCCGTTGATCGGCTGGAGCTGGCCAAGGAGACGGTGGATCCCTCCGGCCGGGCCGTGGACGTCCAGGTCACCCGCCTGCGTCGAAAGATCGAGACCGATCCCAAGGCGCCCCGATACCTGCAGACCGTGCGCGGGGTGGGCTACATGCTGGCGCCCGACTGATGCGGCTGCGCATCCCCTCCACGCCTGTCATGCGCCGGCTGATCAAGCGCAGCATGCCGACGACCCTGTTCGGTCGCTCGCTGCTGATCATCATCCTGCCCGTCGCCCTGATGCAGGTGGCGGTCACCTGGGTGTTCTTCGACGCCCACTGGCAGGCGGTGACCAGCCGCCTGTCCGATGGCCTGGCGGGCGACGTCGCCTGGGCGGTCGAGAGCTATATGGACGATCCCTCGCCCCAGGCCCTGGCCAAGCTGACCAATCGGGCTGAGCGCTCCATGAGCCTGTCTATCGCCCTGCAGCCGGGGCGCACCCTGCCGGTGGGCCGCCGCCCGGCCCTCTTCGCCGTGGTCGACCGGTCGATGGAGAAGGCCCTGGCCGCCCGCCTGGACGCCCCCTTCTGGTTCGACACCACCCGCTACCCGGCCTATGTCGACATCCGGGTCCAGACGCCCCAGGGCGTGCTGCGGGTGCTGGCGCCGCGCGAACGGGCCATCGCCACCCAAGGCCATATCTTCGTCCTGTGGATGACCATCGCCACCCTGATCCTGACGGCCATCTCCATCCTGTTCATCCGCAACCAGGTGCGGGCCATTGAGCGCCTGGCCTCGGCGGCGGAGGCCTTCGGCCTGGGGGTGGATGCTCCGGCCTTCAAGCCTCACGGGGCGCGGGAGGTTCGCCAGGCCGCCCACGCCTTCCTGGCCATGAAGTCGCGCATCCAGCGCCATATCGACCAGCGCACCGCGCTCCTGGCCTCGGTCAGCCATGACCTGCGCACCCCCCTCACCCGCCTGAAGCTGGAGCTGGCCCTGGCCGAGCCCACCAGCCGCACGGCGGAGATGAAGCGCGACCTGTCCGAGATGGAGCACATGATCGACGAGTATCTCGCCTTCGCCCGCGGCGAGGGCGGCGAGGCTGTCGAGACCATCAGCCTGAAGGCCCTGATCGACGAGGTGAGCGAGGGCGCCCTGCGCGCCGGGGCCGAGGTCCAGGTGGCGGTGGACGCCGAGCTGACCTGCGCGGTGCGGCCCAATGCGCTGAAGCGGGCCCTGTCCAACCTGATCATGAACGCCGCCGTGCATGGCGAGCGGATCGAGGTCTCGGCCAGCGCCCGGCCCACCGGCGGGGTGGAGATCGTGGTCGACGACGACGGCCCCGGCATTCCCGAGGCCCGCTATGAAGAGGCCTTCAAGGCCTTCAACCGGCTGGACGAGAGCCGGAACCAGAACGAGAAGGGCGTCGGCCTGGGCCTGGCCATCGCGCGCGACGTCGCCCGCGGCCACGGCGGGGACGTCACCCTGGCCCGCTCCCCCCTGGGCGGCCTGCGCGCCGTGGTCCGCTTGCCCGGCTAAGCCGCCGCGCCTAGATTCCACCACAAGCCGCCGCGATAGACGACGCGCCCCTAAGGAGTGACCGCCGTGAAAGCCCTCGCCCCCGCCGCCCTTATCGCCACCCTGTTCGCCGCCGGCGCAGCCCAGGCCGCCGACCCCGTGATGGGCGACTGGATGACCTCGACAGGCTCTGGCAAGGTCCGCATCGCCCCTTGCGGCGACAAGCTGTGCGGCACCATTGTCTGGTTGAAGAAGCCCCTGGACGCCAAGGGTCAGCCCCAGAAGGACGAGGCCAATCCCGATCCCAAGCTGCGCGACCGGCCGGTGGTCGGCCTGACCCTGATCAAGGACTTCCGCCAGGCGACCCAGGGCAAGTGGGTGGACGGCAAGATCTATGATCCGCAGACCGGCAAGACCTACGCCTCCAAGCTCAGCCCCAACCCGGACGGCACCTTGAAGGTCGAGGGCTGCATCTCGGTGATCTGCCAGGCCCAGACCTGGAAGCGCGCGAACTGAGGTGGGCGGGATCGCGACCCGCCCGGCGGCGCCCTACGACCTCAGCGCCCTGACCGCGCTAAGATACACCATGTTCCCGGACGATGAGCTTGAGCTCCACCGGGAACAGCTCGAAGCCCTGATCCACAGCCCGGATTACGGCGTGTTCGTCGCGCTCGAGGACGGCGAGCTGGTTGGCTTCGCCGAGGTGGCCCGGCGATCAGACTATGTGAACGGCTGCGACACCAGCCCGGTCGCCTTCCTGGAAGCCATTTATGTCACGCCGGACTGCCGCCGCCGGGGCTGCGCCGGCGCCCTGGTCGCCGCGGTGGAAGCCTGGGCCCGCGACCAAGGCCTGACCGAGCTGGGCTCCGACGCCCTGCTGGAGAACCTGACCAGCCACCAGATGCATGAGGCGCTGGGCTTCGAGGAGACCGAGCGGGTGGTCTATTTCAGGAAAGAGCTCTAGCCGCCCAGTTCCTTCGAGCGCCTGGTCGCAGCGATCACCGCCTTGGACAGCAAGGGGCCCAGCCCGTCATCGGCCATCAGCACCTTGAGCGCGGCCTCCGTCGTGCCATTGGGCGAGGTCACCTGGCGGCGCAGGTCGGCGGGCTCCTCACCGCTGGCGGCCAGCAGGGCGGCGGCGCCGGTCATAGTGGCGCGGGCGAGCGTCCTGGCCGCTTCCGGCGGCAGGCCGGCGGCGACGCCGCCGGCCTCCAGGGCCTCCACAAAGGCGTAGAAATAGGCCGGGGCCGAACCGGAGACGCCGGTGGCGGCGTGCAGCAGGTCCTCGTCGTCCAGGTCGACCACCGCGCCGACCGGCTCGAACAGGGCATGCGCCCGGGCGCGCCCCTCAGCGTCCGCCGCGAAGAGGCTGATAGTGCCCTGGTTGATGGCCACGGCGGTGGTCGGCATCACCCGCGCCACGCGCCGTCCCCCGAAAGCCTGGCCGATGTCATCGGCCCGCACGCCCGCGCAGACCGAGACGATCAGGGCGTCCGGCGCCAGCAGGTGCGCGACCTCGGCCGCCGTCTCGCGCCAGATCTGCGGCTTTACCGCCAGGATCACGGTCTTGGCCTCCGCCAGAGCCGCGTCGGGCGGGTTCAGCCGCGCGCCGTCAGCTTCCACCGCGCGGGCGGTGTCGGTGGGATAGGGATCGCGCAGGATCAGCTCGGCCGCGGCGAAGGCGCCCGCGCGGCGCCAGCCTTCGACAAGCGCGCCGCCCATGCGTCCTGCGCCCAACATCAGGATCGGCGTCATGTGTGATTTCCTCGAACTACCCGCTCATCCCGGCGAACGCCGGGACCCAGATGCCGAAGCGCGGGCTCCGCCGCAATAGGCGCAAGTCCGGTCGGGTCCAAACCGTAGGACCGGGATCCCGGCTTTCGCCGGGATGAGCGGTGTTGGTTCAGGCCTCGCCGACCGTGTCGAACATGCAGGCGGCGATGGCTTCGTGCGGGGTCTTGCCGCCGCGGGCCATGAAGTCGAAGGCCGGATAGAAGCGGTCGGCCGACTCCATCGCCACGTCGATCATCGCCGCGGCCTGGGCCAGGCTGGGACGCTCGCCCGCCATCAGGGCCATGGCGTGGCGGAAGATGATCTCGCCGTCTTCCCAGACCTCGTAGTGGCCCAGCCAGACGCGCTGGTTGATGATCGAGATCAGCTCGTAGGCGGCGGCCTTCTGCTCCGGCTTCACGTGCAGGTCCATGGACAGGCACAGTTGCAGGCAATCGGCTTCCGGGCGCCAGGCGAACCAGAGCTCGTAGTCCTTCCAGTCCCCGGACAGGGCGAAGGCGAGATCGCCGTCCTCGGTCCGGTCGAACTGCAGGTTCTCGGCTTGAAGCACGTGCTCCACCACGTCCAGCGGATCGTGGGCGAGAAGGGCGTCTTCGTCAGCCTGAGGCATATCCATGAGACCTACGGTCCTTTCGCGGCGGCGGCGGAGCCATGGGCCCCGCGAATCGCCCTGCGACCTTGAAGTTAGTCCGGTTCGATGACGGCCTGTCACAGGCTTCTTCCGCCGCGCGAGCCGAAATCGTCAATTTGGTCCTGAGGCGCGATGTCACGCCTTCTTGGTCGGCGCCTTCTTGGAGCCCTTCAGCTCGGCGAGCTCCGCGCGCAGGGCGGCGATCTCGGCCTTCATCGCCTCGAACTCATCGCGCCGGACCAGGTCCATCTCGGCGGCCAGGCGGTCAGCCTGGGCGCGGAAGGCGGCCTTGGCCTCCTCGCCGGCCGTCTGGGCGAGGCCCATCGCGGCGCTGGTGAGCTTGGCCATCTCATCGAGGAAGGGGTTCTGGGTCTGCATACCCCCCTATATGGCCCTTCAGGGGGTGAATGCGAAGACCTTCCGGTCTAAACCGCTCATGGATATGCACCGGAATATCGCCCAGGAGGACGCCCTTTGCCCTTTCCGGACTTCGATCCCATCCTGGTTCAGATCGGCCCCTTCGCCATCCGCTGGTACGCCCTGGCCTATATCGCCGGCATCCTGCTGGGCTGGCGCTACGTTCAGAGCCTGGCCCGAAACGAAAATCTCTGGCGGCTGCGCGGGCCTATCGCGAGCTCGGAACAGATCGACGACCTGATCCTGTGGATCACCCTGGGCGTCATTGTCGGCGGCCGCCTGGGCCATGTGCTGTTCTATACGATGCTGTCCAATCCGGACTCGATCCTGTCCGACCCGGTGGAGATCTTCCGGACCTGGCACGGGGGCATGAGCTATCACGGCGGCACCCTGGGCGTGCTGATCGCGACCCTGCTGTTCGTGCGCAGCCAGAGAAACAAGGTGCCCATCGACCTGCTGCGCCTGGGCGACCTGATCTGCGCCGTGGTGCCCATTGGCCTGTTCTTCGGCCGGGTGGCGAACTTCATCAATGGCGAGCTGTGGGGCCGGCCGACCGCCCTGCCCTGGGGGATCATCTTCCCCGCCGCCGACGGCGTGATGCCGCGCCATCCCAGCCAGCTCTATGAGGCGGCGCTGGAGGGGATCGTCCTGTTCCTGGTCCTGCGCTGGGCGACCCATGGGGCCAAGCTCTTGAACCGCCGCGGCGTGGTGGCGGGGATGTACTTCGCCGGCTACGGCCTGATCCGCGCCCTTCTGGAGAACGTCCGCGAGCCGGACGTGGGCATGCCCAACTTCCCCCTCGGCCTGACCATGGGGATGATCCTGAGCCTGCCCATGCTGGCCTTCGGCGCCTGGCTGATCTGGCGTGGCCTGAAGGAGCCCCTGCCCGACCTCGAACCAGAGACCGAGACGGCGGCGGTCGAGGCGGAAGATCCGTTCAAGATCCGGTCCGATGGCGCTGGCTGACCGGCTGATCGCCCAGATCCGGGCGAACGGCCCGCTCACCGTCGCCCAGTTCATGACCGCCTGCCTGCACGACCCGCAGGACGGCTACTACGCCACCCGCCCGGCTCTGGGCGAGGACGGCGACTTCATCACCGCGCCCCTGGTCAGCCAGATGTTCGGGGAGCTGATCGGCCTGTGGCTGGTCCAGACCTGGATCGACCTGGGCCGGCCCGCGCCCTTCCGGCTGGTGGAGATGGGCCCCGGCGACGGAACCCTGATGAGCGACATCCTGCGCGCGGCCCGGGTCGCGCCGGATATCCTAACCGCCGCCGACATCTGGCTGGTGGAGGTGTCCGAGCCTCTGCGCGCCCGGCAGGCTGAGCGCCTGGCCGGCCAGCCGATTCACTGGGCCGCGAGCCTGGCTGAAGTCCCGGCGGGCGCGCCGCTGCTGCTGGTCGCCAACGAATTGCTGGACTGCCTGGCGCCGCGCCAGTTCGTGCGCACGGCCAGGGCCTGGGCCGAGCGGCTGGTCAGCGTGGATGACCAGGGCCGGCTGGCCTGGGGCCTGGGCGGCGGCGCGGCCCTGCCCTTGCCCGACGGCGCGCCGGAG